>NZ_JASJWL010000013.1:0-97052 GCF_035019225.1 Pseudomonas sp. CCC4.1
AGATGTGTATAAGAGACAGCTCCAGAACCGCCGCGTTTTTGCTTATGGAGACTCAATAATGACCGCAGCCACTCATCACACCTGCCAACACGTCATGGTGCTCTACACCGGCGGCACCATCGGCATGCAGGCCAGCGCCAGCGGTCTGGCACCAGCCTCGGGTTTTGAGGCACGCATGCGCGAGCACCTGGCCAGCCAACCGCAGCTGCAAGTACCGCAATGGGCCTTTCGCGAAATGAGCCCGCTGATCGACAGCGCCAACATGACGCCTGCCTACTGGCTACGCCTGCGCAGCGCGATCATCGAAGCGGTCGAGCAGGATGGCTGCGATGCTGTACTGGTCCTACATGGCACTGACACGCTGGCCTACAGCGCTGCGGCGATGTGCTTTCAACTGCTGGGCTTGCCTGCACCGGTACTCTTCACCGGCTCCATGCTGCCAGCGGGCGTACCTGACAGCGATGCCTGGGAAAACATCAGCGGTGCCTTGCAGGCGCTGGGCCAGGGCCAGCCTAACGGCGTGCAGTTGTACTTCCACGGCAAGCTGATGGCTCCAACTCGCTGCGCCAAAGTGCGCAGCTTTGGCCGTAACCCGTTTGTGACGCTGACACGCAACGGCGGCGGGACCAGGGCCAGCACCCTCCCGGCAGAACTGGCCTACAGCTACCCCAAACACCAGGCCAGCGTAGGCGTGCTGCCACTGGTGCCAGGGATTGGCGCCGCCCAGCTCGATGCCTTGCTCAACAGCGGGATCGAAGCCCTGGTACTGGAGTGTTTCGGCAGTGGCACCGGCCCTGGCGACAACCCGGACTTTCTCGCCAGTCTGCAACGGGCACAGGAAAATGGCATTGTGATCGTGGCCATTACCCAATGCCATGAAGGCGGTGTAGAACTGGACGTGTACGAAGCTGGCAGCCGCTTGCGTGAGGCGGGTGTGCTGTCAGGTGGCGGAATGACCCGCGAGGCCGTGTTCGGCAAACTGCATGCCTTGCTTGGCGCTGACCTGCCGCTGGCCGAGGTGCGCCGCCTGATCGAACTGGATGTGTGCGGGGAGCTGGCCTAAAAGCCCATAACCCGGCCTATGTAGCCGCTCTAGCAGGCTGTGATGGACTGTGCACCAGACCCGCCTTGATTGAAGGTCCTGCGGCCCTTATCGCAGCCTGCGGCAGCGGCTACAGGTTCGGTGTACATCCCCCGGCACACAACTTGCTCGCTTCCTGCACCTCCCAGGCAGGAAACGAGCATGCTCCACTCCCATCTCACAACGCTCAACGCCGTATCCCTGGTGCTCAGCACCTTCAACGCAGAAGGCTTGCCCAGCGAGATGCTGCTGGCCGGCAGCGGCATTCGGGCGGCGGACCTGAGCCGTGCAGACACTCGCATCACCACCAATCAGGAAATGCGCGTGTGCGCCAATGCCGTGGCTCTGCGCCGCGAAATCGGCCTTGAACTAGGGCGACGCATGCATGTGTCGTCCTACGGCATACTCGGTTACGCCCTACTCACCAGTGCCACCTTAGGTGACGCATTGCGTCTAGCTTTACGCTACCCGGCGCTGCTGGGAACACTTTTTGAGCTGAGCCTGGAGGTCGAGGGCGAACAGGTCCGGTTCTGTGCCAATGGCTATGCCGAGAGCCCGCAAATGGCGGTGTTCAATACCGAGCTATGCCTGGTTTCGCTCAAGGTTATATGCGAAGACTTGCTAGGCCAATCGCTGCCGCTATTGGGTGCACGCTTTATCCACAGCGCACCCGACTACCACGCCAGCTACGGGCAAAGCTTCGATTGCCCGCGTCAGTTCGATGCCGACAGCAATGCTTTCGCCTTCGCCAAGCGATGGCTCGACCAGCCTTTGCCACTGGCCGATGCGGTGACCCATCAAGCGATGGCCGAGCGTTGCCGCAAACAGAATCTGGAGTTCACCGGGAGACAAACCTGGCTGGAACGCATCCGCCAGTTGCTGGCCGCACAACTGCATGCAGCCCCCGGCCTCGAAGGGCTGGCCGAGCACATGAACTGCTCGCCGCGCACCCTGCGCCGCCACTTGCACGATATGGGTTGCAGCTACCAGACGCTGCTCGATGACCTGCGTTTTGAGCGCGCCAAGCTGCTGCTCAACGAAACCGAATGGCCCATTTACAAGATTGCCGAGACCCTGGGTTTCAGTGAAACCGCGAGCTTCCGCCATGCCTTCGTGCGCTGGAGCGGGGTTGCACCCAGCCAGTTCCGGGCCTGATTCAGAGGGGATGGGCAGGGGCCAATTACGGTCAACCATTTTGGCCACATACATCTCCTTTTGGCCGCTCCTGCCGTTCTCTCAAACCCCCGGCGCCGCAAGACTGTAGCCAACCGCTCATGCCCTGGGAGAACAAGACAATGCTGACGATCTATTCGGACGATCACCACCTGCATCATGGCCGTTGTGAGTTGATGGACGGGCAACTGTTGCCCTGCTTTGAAATGCCATCACGGGCCGACCATATTTTGCAACGTGTACAAACCCGTGAACTCGGCCCAGTGAGCGCCCCGCAAGACTTCGGCCGCGGGCCTATCGAGCGGATTCACAGTGCGGCCTACCTGGACTTTTTCCAGGGTGCCTGGGACCGCTGGGCCCAACATGGCCGCGACGGTGACTTGCTGCCTTATACCTGGCCTGCCCGTACTTTACGTGCCGTTCTGCCCACCAGCCTGCATGGCCAGCTTGGGTATTACAGCTTCGACGGCGGAGCGCCGATTACTGCGGGCACATGGCAAGCGGCTTACAGTGCAGCGCAAGTAGCCCTGACTGCCCAAGCCGAAATTCAAAACGGCGCCCACAGTGCTTTCGCACTTTGCCGGCCACCGGGGCATCACGCCGCCAGCGACTTGATGGGCGGTTACTGCTACCTGAATAACGCCGCCATAGCAGCCCAGGCCTTTCTCGATCAAGGCCACAGCAAGGTGGCTATCCTCGACGTTGATTACCATCACGGTAATGGTACGCAGTCGATTTTCTATGAACGTAACGACGTGCTGTTTACCTCGATTCACGGCCATCCTGAGGCCGAGTTTCCGTTCTTTCTGGGCTACGAAGACGAACTGGGGGAAGGGCCCGGGGAAGGCTTCAACTTCAACTACCCGCTGGCTGCGGGTTCGGCCTGGGATCGCTGGAGCGCGGCGCTGGAATTGGCCTGCGCTGAAATCGAGCGCTATGACGCTGGCGTAATCGTGGTTTCGCTGGGTGTGGATACATTCAAGAACGACCCGATTTCCCAATTCAAACTCGACAGCCCGGACTACCTGCGCATGGGTGAGCGTATTGCGCGGCTGGGCAAACCGACACTATTTGTGATGGAAGGTGGTTACGCCGTAGAGGAAATCGGCGTGAATGCGGTGAATGTGCTGGAGGGGTTTGAAAGCGCGCAATGATCAAGCCCGTCCTGTGGGAGCGGGCTTGCTCGCAATTCAGCCGGTGCGGTCTGTCTGAATTAATGCGGTGCCCCCCTCGCGAGCAAGCCCGCTCCCACAGGTTCAACGGCTGCCATTCCACACCTTGCCCAGCCGCTCCAGCGCCGCCTTGATCTCCACTTCGGGTACCGCTGCAAACCCCAACACCAATCCCGCGCGGTTATCCACAGGCTCACTCGAATCCTGTAACCAATAACTGCTCAGCCCGTTGATCTCCACGTCCACTGCCCGGGCCTGCGCCAGCAGTTGCTGCTCACGAGCCAAACTCGCCACCGGCACCGCCACATGCAAGCCCGCCGCGATACCCGGCATGGCCCCAACCTCCGCCAACCTCTGTGGCCAGTTGGCCAGCAACACATCACGGCGACTCAAAGCCGCGCGACGCATCCGCCGTATATGCCGCTGAAAATGCCCCGCCGCCATAAACTCGGCCATCACTGCCTGAGTGCCGACCTCCGAATGGCGCATATCCAGCGAGCGCCGGCGGGCAAACGGCTCGATCAGCCCCTTGGGCAGCACCAGATACCCCAGGCGCAACGCCGGAAACGCCACCTTGCCGAAGGTACCGACATAAATCACCCGCCCGCTGCGGTCCAGTGCTGCCAGCGGGGCCAGCGGCGCGCCGCTATAGCGGTACTCGCCATCGTAGTCGTCTTCGACAATCCAGCCCTCTGTACGCTCGGCCCAGGCCAGCAGTTCCAGGCGCCGGGCCAGGCTCATGGTGACCCCGCTGGGGTATTGATGGGAGGGCGTGACATAGGCCAGCCGGCAGTTGCTCAAATGCGCCAGCGCCGAACAGTCCATACCGTCCTGATCCACCGCCACGCCCTGCACATTCGCCCCGGCAATCGCAAAGGCATAGGCAGCTGCGCGATAGCCGGGGTTTTCCACAGCCACCCCTTCGCCCGGCTCCACCAGCAGCTGTGCACAAAGGCTAATTCCTTGCTGCGCGCCACTGGTGATCAAAATTTGCTCAGCCGTACACGATAAACCTCGTGAAGTACGCAAATAAGCCCCAATCAATGCACGCAGACGCTCATCACCTGCAGGATCGCCGTAGCACAGATGCTGCAACTCCGGCTTACGCCAAAAAGCCGCCTGCAGCTTGCTCCATACCTCGAAAGGGAATAAGTCGAACGCCGGAACACCCACCCGAAATGCGCGGGGAACACCACTGGGTGGCAGGTCCAATGCATGGGTTGCAACCCTGCTCAGAGCCGTGCTGTGGATAACTTTACTGGATGTAATTACAGGTATTTCAGGCTGTTTTGTGGATAACCCTGGGGATAAGCCTGTTGAAAAGCCTGTGGATAAGTTGGTGGACAACTTTTTTAGCGGCAGGGCTTTTTCTGGCAATTTGGCCACATAAGTACCGTCCCCAACTCTCCCCTCAATAAATCCTTCGGCATACAACTGGTCATAGGCCCGCATCACACTATTGCGGGAAATCCCCAAGGCACCGGCCATGTCACGGCTGGCTGGCAAGCGCGAGCCGCCATTCAAACGACCATCCAGCACACGTTGGCGCAATGCCAGATACAGCTGGCGGCTCAGACCCTTTTTGGGATCAAGCTCGATCCCGGCGGGGTTGAAGGCGATGGAAAGAACTGAATCCTTCATGGATTGGACCTATGAAATTGACCATTAATGGCTCTTACAACCAACCAATAGCCTGCCTAGGATAAAGCCAATCGCCAAGGATAATTTCCATGTACGTACCCCGCGCCTTCGCCGTAGACGACATTAAAATCCTGCACCAGCAGATGCAGGCCTCCCCCCTGCCCGTGCTGGTCACACATGCCAGCCAGGGCCTGCTCGCCAGTCATGTGCCTATGCTGTTGAACCCCGACGAAGGCCCGTGCGGCACATTGTACGGGCACCTGGCCCGGGCCAATCCACACTGGCAGGACCTGGCCCAAGGCACGGAAGCACTGGTGATCTTTGCCGGCGAACAGGCCTATATCAGCCCTACCTTTTACCCAGGCAAGGCCGACCACGGAAAAGCCGTACCCACCTGGAATTACCTGGCCGTACACGCTTATGGCATGGCCGAGGTGTTCGATGATGCCGAACGTTTGCTGGCACTGGTCAGCCGCTTGAGCGACAGGCAGGAAGCCAATCGCCCCGCGCCCTGGGCTGTCAGCGACGCCCCCGCCGACTATGTCGACAGCATGCTCAAGGCCATTGTGGGCTTTCGCCTGCCCATCACCCGCCTGCAAGGCAAACGCAAACTCAGCCAGAACCGCGACGCCCGCGACCAGGCTGGTGTGCGCCAGGGCCTGCTGGCCAACCCCAACCCGCAAGACCACGCACTCGCTCATTTAATGGTTAAGGAATAACTGAAAATGGCTCAAATCCAGATCAAACCTGCCACCGCCACCGATCGCGAACAGTGGCTACCACTTTGGCAGGCTTACTTGCGCTTCTATAAAACCGAGCTTTCCGACGAAATCAGCCAATCCACCTGGGCGCGCTTTCTCGACCCGGCAGAACCGACCACCCTGGCCCTGGCCTGGCAAGACGACAAAGCGGTGGGCATGGTGCAGTGCGTTTATCACCGCACCAACTGGAGCATCAAAGACGCCTGCTATCTTCAAGACCTGTTTGTCAGTCCCGATGTGCGCGGCAAGGGGGTGGGTCGTCAGTTAATCGAGCATGTATACGCAGCCGCCCGCGCCAAGGACTGCTGCAAAGTGCATTGGCTCACCCAGGAAACCAACGCCACGGCTATTCAGTTGTATGAGCGCATTGGCGAGCGCCCCGGCTTTATTCAGTTTCGCAAAACCTTGTCATAAATAAGGAACGCGCAATGCCCGACTCTCTAGAACGTTGGCTGGCGGCTAAAACCCCGGATACCCGCACCCTCGAAGGGCGATTCATTCGTCTGGAAAAGCTCGACCCCGAACGTCATGGCGATGAACTATGGCTAGCCTTACAAGGGCCGCAGGCCGATCCCAAGCTGTGGGACTACCTGCCCTACGGTCCATTTAACGAGCGTCCGACCTTTGACGCTTGGCTGCAAAAGCATGCCGATAGCCGTGATCCACATTTCTATGCCGTTATCGACAAGCCCAGCGGTGAGGCACAAGGCTTGCTTAGCCTGATGTGCATCGTCCCGGAGCACGGGCGTATCGAGATCGGCCACGTCGCCTTTGGCGCACCCATGCAACGCTCACCGAAAAGCACGGAGGCGGTCTACCTGCTCGCCAAGGAAGCCTTCGCCCTGGGCAACCGGCGTCTGGAATGGAAGTGCAACAACGATAACGCAAGATCGAAGCGTACTGCAGTACGATTGGGGTACACATACGAAGGCGTTTTCCGCCAGCATATGGTGGTTAAAGGCAAAAACCGTGATACCACGTGGTACAGCATTATTAGTACGGAATGGCCCCCACTAGCGGCAGGGTTCGAAAAATGGCTGGCATTGGATAACCAACCAGAAAGCGGCCAAATAAAGACCCTGGAAGAATGCAGAGCCACAGCTGTATAAAATTTGATCAATACGCCCAGCAAGGACTGCTGGGCGTTTTTGTGCTTGGAATAAACACATTTGCGCTACGCGACCGCTTGATACCCCTGTTGCACAGGGAGAAGCGCAAACACTCGTAGCAGCGCGATGCACCTGAAACACCATGGCTCAGCGACTTATGTCTAACGCCTCGTACGGGCACACCACACCTCGCCCTACTTGCTAGGCGCTACAGGCGCTTTTCCAGCCTTGTCGTCGCCAGACTCCTTGAATCGAACCTGCGAAAAAGCCTCAATTCAAGAGCAAAAAAAAGGGGAGCACATGCCCCCCCGAGGTTTAAAGCGTTTACATCAAAGACAGTATCAGGCTTCGATTTCGATCAGAATTTCACCCGGATTAACGCGATCGCCCTTGATTACATGGATGGTGACGATTTTGCCTGCGATGCCGGCCTGGACTTCAGTTTCCATTTTCATCGCTTCGGTGATCAGTACCGACTGACCCGCCTTGACCACATCGCCTACAGCGACCAGTACATCAACGATGTTGCCTGGCATTGCCGTGCTCACATGGCCTGGCTCGCTGGCCTGCTTGCGCTTGCTTGAGGTGCCACCAACAAATTCGTTGAGGGGTTCGAACACCACCTCTTCCGGCATGCCATCGATGGACAGGTAGAAGTGACGCTTGCCTTCAGCCTTGACGCCCACACCGGTGATGTCAACGCGATAGCTCTCACCGTGCACGTCGATCACGAACTCGGTCGGCACGCCCTCACCGCTCGCCTTGGTGACACCGCCAGCCTCAGGGATAGGCAGCAGCACTTCTGGGGTCAGAGTGCCTGCAGCGCGTTCCTCAAGGAACTTGCGACCGATATCCGGGAACATGGCGAAGGTCAGTACGTCTTCTTCCGACTGGGCCAGGGCACCAATTTCAGCACGCAGCTTGACCATTTCGGGCTTTAGCAGGTCCGCAGGGCGTACGTCGATCAGCTCTTCGTTGCCAATGGCCTGACGACGCAGTTGTTCGTTGACCACGCCCGGCGCCTTGCCGTAGCCGCCTTGCAGGTAGAGCTTCACTTCGTTGGTGATGGTTTTGTAACGCTCACCCGCCAATACGTTGAAGAATGCCTGAGTACCCACAATTTGCGACGTCGGTGTTACCAGCGGCGGGTAACCGAGGTCTTCACGCACACGCGGGATTTCGGCCAGCACTTCGCTCATGCGGTTCAGCGCACCCTGCTCTTTGAGCTGGTTGGCAAGGTTGGAAATCATCCCGCCCGGCACCTGGTTAACCTGAACACGGGTATCAACAGCGGTGAATTCGCTTTCAAACTGGTGATACTTCTTACGCACTGCGTAGAAGTACATACCAATTTCCTGCAGCAGCGACAGATCGAGACCGGTGTCGTATTCACTGCCTTTGAGCGCGGCAACCATCGACTCGGTGCCCGGGTGGCTGGTGCCCCACGCAAAGCTGGAGATCGCGGTATCAATGTGGTCTGCGCCATTCTCGATAGCCTTGAGCTGGCACATGGCAGCCAGACCGGCGGTGTCATGGGAGTGAATAAAGATCGGCAGAGTGATTTCGGCTTTCAGCGCCTTGACCAGTTCGCCCGTGGCGTACGGCGTCAGCAGGCCAGCCATGTCTTTGATGGCGACCGAGTCGCAGCCCATGGCTTCCATCTGCTTGGCCTGCGCCACAAACGCCTCGGTGGTATGTACCGGACTGGTGGTATAGGCGATGGTGCCCTGGGCATGCTTGCCGGCAGCTTTGACCGCCTCGATGGCCACACGCAGGTTACGCACGTCGTTCATGGCGTCGAAGATGCGGAACACGTCGATACCGTTGACTGCTGCTTTGGCGACGAAGGCTTTGACCACGTCGTCGCTGTAATGGCGATAGCCCAGCAGGTTCTGGCCGCGCAGCAACATTTGCAGACGCGTGCTGGGCAAGGCGGCACGCAGTTGGCGCAGACGCTCCCACGGATCTTCCTTGAGGAAACGCACGCAGGCATCAAAGGTCGCGCCGCCCCAGACTTCCAGGGACCAGTAGCCGACTTTGTCGAGCTTGTCGCAGATCGGCAGCATGTCTTCAGTGCGCATGCGGGTGGCCAGCAGCGACTGGTGGGCGTCACGCAGGATGGTGTCAGTTACGAAAATCTTCTTGCTCATTATTCTTTTCCTCACAGGCCTGCGTGGGCGGCGATGGCGGCAGCGATGGCCAGGGCCAACTCTTCGGGTTTGCGCTTGATCGAGTAGTTGGTCAGCTCAGGGTGGCTTTCTACGAAGCTGGTGTTGAACTGGCCACTACGGAATTCCGGGTTACGCAGGATTTCCTGGTAATACGCGGCGGTGGTTTTGACCCCTTGCAGACGCATGTCGTCGAGGGCGCGCAAACCACGGTCCATCGCTTCTTCCCAGGTCAGGGCCCACACCACCAGTTTCAGACACATGGAGTCGTAATACGGCGGGATGGTATAGCCGGTGTAGATCGCCGTGTCGGTACGTACACCGGGGCCGCCGGGCGCGTAGTAACGGGTGATCTTGCCGAAACTGGGCAGGAAGTTGTTTTTCGGGTCTTCGGCGTTGATCCGGAACTGCAGGGCAAAGCCGCGATGCTGCACGTCTTCCTGCTTGATCGAGAGCGGCAGGCCAGAGGCGATACGAATCTGTTCACGAACAATGTCGATGCCGGTAATTTCTTCGGTGATGGTGTGCTCCACCTGCACCCGAGTGTTCATCTCCATGAAGTACACCTCGCCCTCGGCGAGCAGGAACTCCACGGTACCGGCGTTCTCGTAACCCACGGCCTTGGCTGCGCGCACAGACAGGTCGCCGATATAGGCACGCTGTTCCGGGGTCAGCTGCGGGCTCGGGGCGATTTCGATCAGCTTTTGGTTGCGACGCTGGATCGAGCAGTCGCGCTCAAACAGATGCACCACGTTGCCAAAGCTGTCGCCGAGAATTTGCGCCTCGATATGCTTGGGGTTGACGATGCATTTTTCGAGGAACACTTCGGCCGAACCAAAGGCCTTGGTCGCTTCCGAGATCACCCGCGGGAAGGCTTGCTCGAGTTCTTCACGGCTGTTGCAGCGACGAATGCCGCGACCGCCACCACCCGAGGTGGCCTTGAGCATCACCGGGTAGCCAATGCGTTCGCCTTCAATCAAGGCTTCGTGGATGTCGGCAACGTTGCCTTCAGTGCCCGGCGTGACCGGCACACCGGCCTTGATCATGCTGCGACGCGCTTCAGTCTTGTCGCCCATACGGCGAATGACTTCAGCGGCCGGACCGATGAACTTGATCCCGCGCTCGGCGCAGATATCAGCCAACTCAGCGTTTTCTGACAAAAAACCGTAACCGGGATGCAGAGCATCACAACCGGTTTCAACCGCCAGGTTCACCAGCTTGCGCGGATTCAAATAACCGGCCAGCGGGTCTTCGCCGATATTGTGTGCTTCGTCGGCGCGCTTGACGTGCAAGGCATGCCGATCAGCTTCGGAATAGACCGCTACAGAGCGAATCCCCATCTCGGCGCAGGCACGCACGATGCGGACGGCGATTTCTCCGCGGTTGGCGATCAGGATCTTTTTTATCACTTGGATTTTCCCTAAAGCCTATGGAACAAACGACCTGCTAGACCAGGTCGGCACGTGTCCAAATGTGTCTGAACCGTTGTGTCGTCACACTAGACCCACGCAGTGATAAACAAAAATCAATAATTCTTGGGTCGTGCATAAGTAACAACTTATAGTCAGATCACTTGTCGCTTCGGATAATTTTATAAAAATGCGTAAGTCATTGATGCGTATCACTTTTCGCCAATTACAGGTGTTTAACGAAGTCTGTGATTTGCGTTCTTACAGCCGCGCAGCAGAAGAAATGTCGCTGACGCAACCCGCCGTAAGTCTACAAATTCGTCAGCTTGAAGAGCTGGTTGGCCAACCATTGTTCGAGTACGTCGGCAAAAAGCTGTACATGACCGAAGCCGCTGAAGCGCTTCAGTTGGCCAGTCGGGATATTTTCGGCCGGCTGGAAAACCTCGACATGCAACTTTCCGACATGCTCGGGTCATTGCAAGGCCAGTTGAAACTGGCCGTAGAGTCGAGCGCGAAATATTTTGTGCCGCATCTGTTTGCGGCCTTCAAGCGCCAGCATCCGGAAGTCAATTTGCAACTGACGGTGGTCAACCGGGCGCAGGCCGTTCGTCGGCTGTCAGATAACCGCGATGATCTGGTGATCATGTCGATGGTGCCGCAGGACATGGGCCTGGAATTCTTGCCGTTTCTGAACAACCCGATTGTGGCCGTGGCTCCCGCTGATCATCCGTTGTGCAACCGGGGTCCGCTGCATTTGCAGGATCTGGAGCCTTATACCTTGCTGATGCGCGAGCAGGGTTCGGGCACGCGCATGGCGTGTGAGGAGTATTTCAAGGAAAAGCGCGTGCACTTCAATCAGACGCTGGAAGTGTCGTCCAACGAGTCGCAGCGCGAGTGCGCGGTAGCCGGGTTGGGCGTGGCGTTATTGACCCGCCACGCCGTCAGCCTGGAACTGGCGACCGGCCTGCTGTGCGAACTGCCGGTCGAGGAGTTGCCGCTGTATCGCAGCTGGTGCGTGGTGCAGGCCAAGGCCAAGCGCCTGTCACCGGTGGCGCATGCATTTCTGGGGTTTATTCGCAGTGAGCGCCTGCAAATCAGCGCGTTGGTTGAGCGCTTCGACGGTCACTTGCCGACGCAGACTGCCAGTAGTTGATCGACCCCAGGTCAGGGTAGTCAGAGGTTTCCAGACGCAGTTGGCGCTGGCTCGTATGGTCTTCAATCGCGCGACGGAAGGCCATGCGGCGCTGGTCTTCTTGCTGACGGCGGGTTTTGACGGCGCTATTGCGTTCTTCGTAAGGCTGAGCCATTTCGAGTCTCCCAAGGCGTGTACGGGAGCTTTACGATGCACGTTGTTTATGACGACTTGGCGAAGGTGGGATGACAGGGGGATGAACGCTGAATGTGAGCTCTGCGTGGGAGCGGGCTTGCTCGCGATTCAGGCGCTGCGGTGTGTCTGTCACACGGCGGCATTCCCTATCGCGAGCAAGCCCGCTCCCACAGAAGATGTTGTGCGCTTTTAATCTTCGTGGCTTTTCAGTGATTTAGGCGACAGACGCAAGCTGCGCAGGCTGCGCTTGACGCTCTTGAGGTGGTTGACCAGGCTCGGGCCTCGGGCCATGGCAACACCCATTGCCAACACGTCAATCACTACCAGGTGGGCAATACGCGAGGTCAGTGGGGTATAGATTTCGGTGTCTTCATGCACATCGATCGCCAGATTGACGGTTGCCAGCTCCGCCAGCGGCGTCTGGCTCGGGCACAAGGTAATCAGGGTCGCGCCGCTTTCACGCACCAGGTTGGCGGTGATCAGCAAGTCTTTGGAACGGCCCGACTGGGAAATGCAGATCGCCACGTCGGTAGGCTTCAAGGTCACGGCCGACATCGCTTGCATATGCGGGTCGGAATAGGCCGCCGCGGTCAGCAACAGACGGAAAAACTTGTGCTGGGCATCCGCCGCAACCGCGCCCGAGGCACCAAACCCATAAAACTCGACACGCTGCGCTTGCGACATGGCCGTCACGGCACGCTGCAGCGCTATCGGATCGAGCTTCTCGCGCACGTCCATCAAGGTATGCAGCGTGGTGTCGAAAATTTTCAGGCTGTAGTCCGCTACCGAATCGTCTTCATGGATCGCGAACTGACCAAAACTGGCACCGGCCGCCAGGCTTTGCGCCAGCTTGAGCTTCAGGTCCTGAAACCCGGAACAGCCTATCGCCCGGCAAAAACGCACGATGGTCGGCTCGCTGATTCCGACACTGTGGGCAAGGTCGGCCATGGAACTGTGCATTACAGCCGCAGGATCAAGCAGCACGTGATCGGCGACCTTGAGTTCCGATTTACGTAACAGGTGGCGTGACTGGGCAATATGTTGCAGCAGGTTCAAAGGGCAGGACTCGGTCTGTAAGCGGCGGGCGCCGGGGATGTAGCAATCTTGTAGTTATACTACAAGAATTCGTTTTCTGCCCAGCCAATACGCCATCAACTATCCAGTTATCTCCCTTGATTCAAGCCGCTTGAGGGCCATGTAGCCCTTTTTGGCACTACAAGACCACTACACCGTTACGCAGTAAATCGCTGAATTGCACTGCGTTTATCGGACGACTGATCAAATAGCCCTGCACTTCGTCGCACTGGCGAGTCTTGAGAAATGCCAGCTGCGCCTCGTTTTCAACGCCTTCTGCCACCACTTTAAGGCCCAGACTGTGGGCCATGGCAATAATTGCGAGGGTGATGGCCTCGTCTTCGCTGCAACGACCCACGCCGTGAATAAACGTTTTATCGATTTTTACGTAATCCACCGCAAATCGCTTGAGGTAACTGAGCGATGAATAGCCGGTGCCAAAATCATCGATTGCCAGCTTCACCCCCAGTTCATGCAATTGCTGGAAGGTAGCGATGACGTATTCAACATTGTCGAGCAACTGGCTTTCTGTCAGTTCCAGTTCCAGGCAGTCCGGCGCCAGCCCGGTTTCTTCAAGTACCTGGCGCACCAGGCTGACCAGCTTGCCCTGGCGCAACTGATGCCCCGACAAGTTCACCGATACCCGTATTGGCGCCAGCCCTGCTCGTTGCCATTCACACGCTTGCCGACAGGCTTCGCGCAGTACAAAATCACCGATGGCGCTGATCAGGCCGGTCTCTTCGGCAAGGACAATAAAGTTGCCTGGCGGCACATTACCCAGTTGCGGGTGATCCCAGCGCACCAACGCTTCGGCGGCGTGCAGACGCCCTGTGGCCAGGCACAGCTTGGGTTGATAGAACACGTTGAGCTGGCGTTCGCTAATGGCTTTGCGCAGTTGGTTTTCCAGCTGCAGCCGTTCAAGGGAGCTGCCATGCAGGCTGTCACTGTAGAACTGAAACCTGCCGCCGCCCAGGTGCTTGGCCTGCTGCATGGCCTTGTTGGCATGATGGACCAGGCTGGCAATATCGCGCGCGCTGTCGGGCAACATGCTGATGCCCATTGACACACTGATGACCAACTCATGGCCATCCACCACCAGCGGCCGACCGAGCTTGTCCAGCAGCCGGGTCGCGACCCGCGCCAGGCTGGTCAGGCTGTTATAGGCATCAAACAGCACTGCAAATTCATCACCCGACAGGCGCGCAATGGTGTCGGCCTCAGGCAAGGCCTTGGTGATGCGTTCGGCCATTTTTTGCAGCACATGGTCCGCCAGCTCATGCCCGAAATTGTCATTGAGCAATTTGAAACGATCGAGATTGATGTGCAGCAACGTCAGGTTGCACGAGCCCTGGCGTACACGCTGGCTAGCCTCCTCCAGGCGTTCCTTGAACAGAAGGCGGTTAGCCAGCCCGGTCATCTCATCAAAACGGGTCAGGTGGCGCACCCGCGCTTCGCTCAAACGGCGTTGCTCGACCTCATAGGCAAGCTGGGTATTGAGTTGCTCACTACGGACATTCGCTTGCTGCAAATCTTCGCGCAAACCTTGATGCCGCAAGCGGCGCACCATGCGCCGTTGCCTGATCCGCTTGACCTGCCATCCCAGACCGCCCGCCAGCAGGAAAAAACCGATGCCTATGCCGAAAAAAACACCCGGCGAATTTAAACTCTGAACCATCGGCGAAATTCTTATCAGTAGATGAGCCAAAAAGTCGCCAGAGCATACACAAGCAATGACCGTGACCAAACGCACAGGCGCTATTAAATGAATGAAATCAGCCAGGCACATTTATTGTCCGGCTTTTAGACCGCTCGGCCCAAGGCGGCCACGCAGCTAGCAATGAAACACCAACAGCCCCTAAAATGCCCCGATGCGCGATGATCTCTCTCTCTTGTTAAATTCTCTCAACGATGCCCAACGTCAGGCCGTCACGGCCAGTGTCGGGCGTCAGTTGGTCCTGGCCGGCGCTGGTTCCGGCAAAACCCGTGTGCTGGTGCACCGTATCGCCTGGCTGATCCAGGTCGAAAACGCGTCCCCACACTCCGTGCTGTCGGTGACGTTCACCAACAAGGCCGCTGCCGAGATGCGCCACCGCATCGAGCAGTTGATGGGTATCAACCCGGCAGGCATGTGGGTCGGCACGTTCCACGGCCTGGCTCACCGTCTGCTGCGGGCTCACTGGCAAGAAGCCGGCCTTAGCCAGACATTCCAGATCCTCGACAGTGACGACCAGCAACGCTTGGTCAAGCGTGTGATCCGTGAGCTGGGGCTGGATGAACAGCGCTGGCCCATACGTCAGGCCCAGTGGTTTATCAACGGTCAAAAAGACGAAGGCCTTCGCCCCAAACATATCCAGGCCAGCGGCGACTTGTTCCTGGCCACCATGCGCAATATTTACGAGGCCTATGAGGTCGCGTGCCAACGCGCCGGTGTGATCGATTTTTCCGAGCTGCTGCTGCGTGCCCTTGATTTGTGGCGCGACAACCCGGGCTTGCTGGCGCATTACCAGAAACGCTTCCGGCACATCCTGGTAGACGAATTCCAGGATACCAACGCCGTGCAATATGCCTGGCTGCGGTTGCTGGCCCAGGGCGGCGACAGTCTGATGGTGGTCGGTGATGACGACCAGTCGATCTACGGCTGGCGCGGCGCAAAAATCGAAAACATCTATCAGTACTCAACCGACTTCCCGGATGCGGAGACCATTCGTCTGGAGCAAAATTACCGCTCCACGGCGGGCATCCTCAAAGCGGCCAATGCCCTGATTGCCAACAACACCGGGCGCATGGGCAAAGAGCTGTGGACTGACGGCGGCGAAGGCGAAGCCATCAATCTGTATGCCGCGTTCAACGAACATGACGAAGCGCGCTACGTGGTCGAAACCATCGAAAGCGCTCTGAAAACCGGCATCGCCCATAGCGATATCGCCATCTTGTACCGTTCCAACGCCCAGTCGCGAGTGCTTGAAGAAGCCTTGCTGCGCGAGCGCATCCCTTACCGCATCTATGGCGGCCAGCGCTTCTTCGAACGCGCGGAAATCAAAAATGCCATGGCCTATATGCGCCTGCTCGAAGGTCGCGGCAATGATGCGGCGCTGGAGCGGGTGATCAACGTACCTGCCCGCGGCATTGGTGAAAAAACCGTCGAAGCCATTCGCGAACACGCACGTCACAGCGACGTGTCGATGTGGGAAGCAATGCGCCAGCTGATCGCCAATAAAGCCCTGCCGGGCCGTGCTTCGGGTGCCATTGCCGGCTTTATGGAACTGATCGAAAACCTCGCGGCAAAAGTCATGGACATGCCTCTGCATCTGATGACGCAAACCGTGATCGAGCAAAGCGGGCTGATTGCCTACCATCAGGCGGAAAAAGGCGAAAAAGGCCAGGCCCGGGTAGAAAACCTTGAGGAGCTGGTCAGCGCAGCACGCAACTTTGAGAACAATGACGAAGACGAAGAGCTGTCGCCATTGGCCGCCTTCCTCGGGCATGCCTCACTGGAGGCTGGCGATACCCAGGCCGAAGAGCATGAAGACGGTATTCAGCTGATGACGCTGCACAGCGCCAAAGGCCTGGAGTTCCCGTACGTGTTCCTGGTAGGCATGGAAGAAGGCCTGTTCCCGCACAAAATGAGCCTGGAAGAGCCCGGTCGCCTCGAAGAGGAACGACGCCTGGCCTACGTAGGCATTACCCGCGCCATGCAAAACCTGGTGATGACCTACGCAGAAACCCGACGCCTGTACGGCAGCGAAACCTACAATAAGGTTTCACGCTTCGTACGCGAAGTACCAAAGGGTCTGATCCAGGAAGTCCGACTATCCAACAGTGTCAGTCGTCCTTTCGGCGGCGGTCAAAAGCAGAGCGCCAGCACCCTGTTTGGTGGTTCGGAGATTCCCGAAACCGAATTCAAGCTCGGCCAGATGGTCAAGCATGCGGTCTTCGGCGAAGGCGTCATCCTCAATTTCGAGGGTGCAGGTGCCCAGGCACGGGTACAGGTCAACTTCAGCGAAGGCAGCAAATGGCTGATGATGGGCTACGCCAAACTTGAGGCGGTCTGACAGCAACCCGACAGCTTGGCGGGAATAAGGTAAGACAAACCGCTGTGGGAGCGAGCCTGCTCGCGAAGAGAGCACATCAGTCAATATTATTGTTGGCTGATACACCGCTTTCGCGAGCAGGCTCGCTCCCACATGTTCTCCTACGCAAAATAAATCCTAGCCCTACAAACAAATAAGCAAAAGCCCGAAACACTTCACCGCTAGCCAGTCACAACTCATCTGTGCAACATGGCGCGCGTGATATCCACAAATGGGAACCCCTTATGAAACGTTTTCTTAGCATCGCCATGGCGTTGTGCATCGGCTTGACGATGAGCATCGACGCGAACGCCAAGCGCTTCGGTGGCGGCAAAAGCGCGGGTGCAGCGCCTAGCCACCAAACGCGTCAAGCTGCTCCAGCTGCAGCCCCGGCGGCTGCCGGTGCCGCAGGCGCCGCAGCCAAGGCCGGCGGTGCTTCGCGCTGGCTCGGCCCTCTGGCCGGCCTCGCTGCCGGTGGCCTGCTGGCGTCCATGTTCATGGGCGGCGGCTTCCAGGGCATGCAGTTCTTCGACATCCTGATCATGGCGGTTATCGCCTTCCTGATCTTCCGCTTTATCGCGGCCCGTCGTCGCAAACAAGCTGACATGATGGCCCCTGCTGGCCACGCACCCATGCAACGCGAAGCGTTCGACGCCAAGCCTGCTGCTTCGATCTTCGGTGGTTCGGCTGCCCCTGCAGCACGTCCGGTGATCAACGCTCCAGCCTGGTTTAACGAGCAAAAATTCCTGGAAGCCGCGCGCAACCATTTCCAGTCCCTGCAACAGCACTGGGATGCCAACGAAATGGACAAGATCGCCGAGTTCGTGACCCCGCAGATGCTCGACTTCCTCAAGCGTGAACGCGCTGAGCTGGGTGATGGCTTCCAGTCCACCTACATCGACAACCTGACCGTGCAACTGGACGGCCTGGACGATCGCGCAGACAAAACCATTGCAACCCTGACCTTCAGCGGCGTGTCGAAAAACTCGCGCTTTGACCAGGGCGAAGCCTTCAGCGAAAGCTGGAACATGGAACGTCAGCAAGGCGACAACCAGCCTTGGCTGGTGGCAGGTATCCGCCAGAACGGCTAACCCTGCGAGTTACACATGCGTTTACCAAAGCCCCGGACTTGTCCGGGGCTTTGCATTTCACGATTGCACTTATAACGAGCTACTGTATAAAGCGCGTCATATAAACCGCGCCATAGAGCATGAGGATGAGGTCGTGGAAGAGATTATTGAAGAGCTACGCGAAAAAAACGAGCCTGTACCGGTTCCCCTGGAACTGCCTGAAGAAGACCAGTTGGTGGAAATCGAAGAGCAGCTGTTCATCGATATTCCATTTGTCTTCAGAGAATTTCTGCTGACCGTCAGTGACGTGGTGTATGGCAGCCTGGAGCCGGTCACAGTGACCGACCCACAATCGCACACCTATCTGCCGGAAGTGGCGGCAAATGCCTGGGATGCTGGCGTTGATCGCAGCCTGATCCCTATTTGCCAGGACGGCGACGACTACTACTGCGTGGAAGAAGACGGCACCGTGGTGCTGTGGTCCGGCGAAGAAGAACTCGTCACTGAAGAAACCTGGGAATCGGTCTGGCACTGGGCGCGCGACGTCTGGCTGGAAAGCTGATACCTCCAGGGTTGGTTGACGTTTCGTTGTGAGCCACAACGAAACATCAACAGCCCCCGGGCATCCCCGCTTTCCAGCCATTGGTCAGCGGGCTGTCAGTGCCCCCCCTCCTTGTGGTTATCCAGCGTTTCCAGCAGTGCAACCTGCATGCGCGTGTGAATCCGGATAAACCAGCGCCACAACAGCGCCGCAACCCCCGCCGCCACCACCGCAATCACCATCAGCAACTCGTTGGTGGGCAGGATGCTTGCCGACAAGGCCGACAGCAGCAGAAAAATCACCAGCAACGACAGAATCGGGATGACTTCCGAGATCACCCGGCGCACGCGCTGCGTATGGCGCCCTGCCATTTCCGGCTTGACCCCCATCTCGGCCAGTAGCATCGAAAGCGCCTTGAGCTTGCGATACGCCGCAATCAGGAACGGCAACGACAGCAGCAAAGCAGCCCCCCAGATCATCCCTTTTTGCCAGCTCGGCTCCAGAATCCAGCCCTGCAAATAACGGCCGATGCGCGGTGCGAAATAACCGCCGGCAAAGAAAATAGCGATGACCAGGGCCAGATTGACCCCAACTTGCAGCAAGATCTTGCGAATCATGGCCGCCAACAACGCCCCTTCGCCCTGTGGCTGAATACTGCGCAGCCATTCGCCATATAACCCCAACACCCGTGACAAGCGACCAGGCACCACCTGTGCCAGCTTGAGCGAGAGCGGGTCTGCGGCGCGAATCAGGTAAGGGGTCATCAGGGTGGTCAATACGGAGACGGCCACTGCTACGGGGTACAGGAAGCTGCTGGTGACCTGCAATGTCATACCCAGCGCCGCGATAATGAAAGAAAACTCCCCAATCTGCGAAAGCCCCATTCCGACTCGCAGCGAGGTACGTCCATCATTGCCTGCGATAAAGGCCCCCAAACCGCAGGAGAGCATCTTGCCCAGTACCACGGCGATAGTGATCACCACAATTGGCAGCGCGTACTCCAGCAGGATGGCCGGGTCGAGCATCAACCCGATGGCGACAAAGAATATTGCACTGAACAAATCACGCACCGGTTCAATCAGGCGCTCGATTTTCAGTAACTGACGCGACTCGGCCATGATTGCACCGATCAAAAACGCCCCGAGCACCATGCTGTACTCCAGCTTGACCACCAGCAGGCAAAAGCCAAAACACAGGCCCAGCACAGTGATCAGCAGCATTTCATTGCTTTCGAATCGGGCTACATACGCCAGCACACGCGGCACCAGCAAAATGCCGATAACCAACGCCACGATCATAAACAATGACAATTTACCGACGGTCGAAAAAACCTCTTCGGGGCTGACGCTGCCGCTGACCGCAATGCTCGACAGCAGCGCAATAATCCCGATACCCAAAATATCTTCAACGATCAGCACGCCAAAAATCAGCTGGGCAAAGCGCTCGTTTTTCATCTTGAGGTCGTTGAGGGCCTTGACGATGATGGTGGTAGATGAAATGGCCAGGATGGCGCCCAGAAACAGCGAATCCATGGTGTTCCAGTCGAACCAGCGGCCAATTTCATAACCAATCCAGATCATCAGCGTGATTTCCATAAACGCTGCGATAAAGGCTGTGGCCCCGACCTTGAACAACTTGCGCAGGCTGAACTCCAGCCCCAGACAGAACATCAAAAAGATCACCCCCAGCTCAGCCAGGGTCTTGATCGTTTCTTCATCGTGAATCAGGCCAAACGGCGGGGTGTGCGGGCCGATAATAAAACCTGCAACGATATAGCCCAGTACCACCGGCTGTTTGAACCTGTGGAAAAGAATCGTCACCACACCTGCGACCAGCATGATGACTGCCAGATCCTGAATAAAACTGATGGCATGCATGGCGTGGCACTCCTTGTTTGATATTCACCAGGCAACATGACGACAGACACAGCCTGTCAGGCCGCGCGTATCGACTGTTTAAAATGTAGGAAGTATCCGACTAACGGACTTTTGCAGGTTAACACCGCGACTTGCGACAGAAAGGCGGTGCAATATATGGAAACAGATAGAGATAAGCGTGACGGCAGCCAACACGGCAGCGTCCCGTTAATCACTGTTTCAAAAATCGACAAGTATCCACAGAGATACCCATTTCACTGCTGCAACACAACCACGAGCCTGCTGCTATGGAACCCGGAAACTCCCAACTGTCGATGACGGTCTTGATGACCCCGGACATGGCCAATTTTTCTGGCAATGTTCACGGCGGAACCCTGCTCAAGTACCTCGATGAAGTCGCCTATGCCTGCGCCAGCCGCTATGCGGGGCGTTATGTGGTCACCTTGTCGGTGGATCAGGTCATTTTTCGCGAGCCGATTCATGTCGGTGAACTGGTGACCTTCCTCGCCTCGGTCAACTACACCGGCAACACCTCGATGGAAGTTGGCATCAAGGTCGTTACCGAAAATATCCGCGAGCGCTCGGTGCGCCACACCAACAGCTGCTTCTTCACCATGGTAGCCGTGGACGACGACCGTAAGCCGGCCGCTGTTCCGCCGTTGCAGCCAGTGAACAGCGAAGACAAGCGCCGCTTTATCCAGGGCAAGCAACGCCGCCAGATCCGTCAGGAGCTGGAGCAGCGCTACCGCGAGCTAAAAGACGAAACACTGTAAGCCCGCTCCCACAGGTTTTGTTCAGTTTGCTTACAAACTGATCGGCACTGCCTCAAACCGCACACGCGGATGGGCAATGCGGTCCTGGGCCCGTACCAGCTGCAATTCATAGCTGGTGCAGGCCTGGGTTTCCAGCAACACCTCATGCACCGCCGCAGCGGTAAATTCAAACGCAGCCACCAGGCTGTCGCCCAGCAGCACTCTCGCCAGGAACAAACCTGAGGTCAGGTCGCCTACGCCCACTGGCTGGCGCGGGAAGGCAAGCAGCGGCCGACGCAAGTGCCAGTTGCCCTCTGCCGTGACCAGCAGCATCTCGAAACTTTCAGGCGGTTTGCCCGGATACGACAAATGCTTCACCAGCACCGCTTTCGGGCCGCGGGCCAGCAAGCTGCGGGCCATGGCCAGGCAGTCAAACAACGATTGCGGATGACGGCCGCAAAAACTGTCCAGTTCGAGCTGGTTGGGGCACAAAAAATCGGCCATAGCGGCAGCTTCTTCAAGCAGAAAGTCACTGACTTCCTGAGGCACGATACAACCTTTCTCCGGGTGCCCCATTACCGGGTCGCACAGGTACAGTGCATGGGGATTAACAGCCTTGATACGCGCCACCCCGCTTAAAATGGCCCGCCCCTGCGCCGCACTGCCCAGGTAACCGGACAAGACCGCATCACAGCTGCCCAGCTCGCCGATGGCGGCGATTCCGTCGACCAGCGAAGGAATTTGCTCGGGAGCCAACACTTCCCCCGTCCACTGGCCATACTGAGTGTGATTGGAGAATTGCACCGTGTTCAGAGGCCAGACATTCACCCCGACGCGCTGCATGGGAAAAACCGCTGCGCTGTTGCCGGCATGGCCGAAAACCACGTGGGATTGGATGGCGAGTAAATGAGGTGTACGTTTCATGCCGGATTCCAGACTACGGGTGGATTCAAGCCACGCAGTATGCGACCAAACGCGGCCTGTACGACAGGTTGAAGACGCAGTTAAGCTGAGCACAATCTGTTGGAGCACATGTAATGCTGACCCTGGGAAATATGTTCGTCCTCATGCTGCTGGCTGCAGGCGCTGCCTGGCTGTGGCACAACCACGGGCTGCGCGAGCGGGCGCTGGAGCGGGTCAAGCAACACTGCAAAAACCTCGATATCGAACTGCTCGATGAAAACGTGGCGCTTAAAAAAATCGGTCTGATCCCCGACGCCAACGGCCATAAACGCCTGGCCCGTGTGTATAACTTTGAATTCACGGTGACCGGTGATCAGCGTCATACCGGAACCATCACCCAGTTCGGCGCCCACAGCGTAAAAATCGAGCTGCCGCCCTACCCGTTCCAGACCGAAGCCGAGCCAAGTGTCATTCCCAGCGCTCAGGTGATCGAACTCAGCCAGTGGCGCCAGGAACACAGCAAGACCCGCCACTGAGCCCTGCCTTTCAGCGCCTGCATGCCGGGCGCCTGTGGATAACTTTCCGCGCAACCTCGCTAAAACCATTGAGATAGACACCTCCGTGAGGTTTTAACGGTGCAAATCTCCTGTGCACACTTCAAGTTGTAGGACAATTTTACCAGCACAGAACCCGCTAAAACCCTGGGTTTTGTGCCTCGCAACACGGGCCTGCTACCTAAAAAACCTCCTTGAGTAGACAACTTTCCAGCTCCGAGCAAAGCAAATCCAGATCCTGGGGCTGAGCAAAAATCAATTCGAGGCGTGAATCCTTGCGCCACTCACTCGATCTCCATTGCGCGATCGAGTTATCCACAGAATTGTTCGAAAACCAGCCCGCCGAACCATGAATAACCAGCTTTGCACGCTGCCAATCCAGGCTTTCGAGCCACTGTTGCAACAGATCCAGGTCAAATTGCCGAGAGGGGTGCCAGCGCCAACCTGCGCTCCATCCTTCGGGCTGATGCTGAGTCATCACCAACGGCGTACGCGGGTCGGAAAACACACTGCCAATATGATTAAAATCCTTATAAATCAATGAGTTATCCACAGCATGAGCGATATTCATATGGGCTACAGGCAGCGTATTTAAAGGGATGCGGCCATGCTCGACCCATAAAACAGGGCACTTTGGCAGGCTGCATGCAATCTGCTCACGTTGCTCATTTGGGACACTATTAGATTTATTCATGACCAGTAAACCGGCACTTTTCAGGGCCTCTTGCTGGGTTTTTGGCAAAGGTTTGCCCTGAGCCATCGCTTGCGCATCGAGCACCATGACGCACGGCTGGAGGACCAAAACCCCCAGCCAGGGCGCTTCACCGAGCTGCTTTAGAATCTGTGCGGGATGGCCTAAACCGGAAGGCTCGATAAACAGGCGATCGGGCATAGACTTGCGCAAAAGGCGACTCAAACCGATCTGAAAAGGCGCGCCATTGACGCAGCACACACAGCCACCCGCCACTTCGGTGATAGCAATGTCATCGCTTCCCTGGCTCATCAGGGCCGCATCCAGGCCGATCTGACCGAACTCATTGACCAGCACCGCCCAGCGTTCGTGTGGCGGTTTGTGCGCCATCAGGTGCTGAATCAGACTGGTTTTGCCGGCGCCAAGCGGCCCGGCAATCACGTGGGTAGGTATGTTTTGCAACATGAGGCCAGCTTCTGTACGGATTGAAGCAAGCAATATGCCTCAGGCCAGCCAATCGAGGGTCAAAATCAGCCTGCGCTCGCCCGGTGCCAGTGCCGGCGAACGATGGATCAACCCCGCTCCCTCGTTACCCTGCCACTTCTCCCCCTTGAGCAAGGCAACTTCACCGGCGTTTATTTGCTGAATCAACTCTGCACGGGCGGGTTCGGCCTGCACCTGCCCTAACTGACGACGCTCCATTACGTCTTCCTGCAGCCACTGGCTACCAATCCCTGCATAAGTGGTAATAAGACGTACAGGTACATGGTCCACATGAAACCGGGGGCACATGGCTTTATCCAGGGCCCTGAGACGCAGCCCAATGCGTTTTGCGCCCAACAGGCACGCGTAGGCACTCACCAGCCAGGAAACGTCTGCAATAAAGCCTGCATAGCCTTCCAGATCATTAAACCTGGCAGCCAGGCCTGTCAGGTTGGGCTGAGCCTTTTCGTTGGGCATATCTATCACGATGGCGTCAGCCAATGGCTCGTCCAGCGAAAGCAATAAAGCCCCGAAATCGACGATATGCACAGGTAACTGACGCTGCCAGATCGCCAGGTTGACGTCTTCATCCAGAATTCGGGTCATGATTTCAGGCGTCTGCCCACGAACCTGATCGATCAACGGCTGAGCGGTAAAGGCAAATGCATTCTTCATGCAGCCACCTCTTCATACCAGTCGCCAAAAGGATCGCTCAGCAATTTCCAGCTCGCTTCGCCCAGGGCCATTTCAGCATCGTTGAGCAAGCAGGCATCGAGTTCAGCCGTCAGCCGGGCGAAGTCGATGTGCTGACCGATAAACACCAATTCCTGGCGGCAATCTCCCGTATCCGGCAGCCATTTTTGCAATATTTCTGCCTTGGCTTGCGGCTCCTGCGGCCATTGGTCGCGGGGCACAAAGCGCCACCAGCGACCGGCAAACCCATAGCGCATCAGACCGCCAGCCTGAGACCAACTGCCCGCCTCCTGAAATTTACTGGCCAGCCAGAAAAAACCTTTGGAGCGCAGCAGTTTGCCATTAGTCCAGGGCCGCTCGATAAAATTGAAAAAACGTTCGGGATGAAAAGGCCGGCGCGCACGATAGGCACTGGAGGCGATGCCGTACTCTTCGGTTTCGGGCACATGCTCACCGCGTAACTCTTGCAACCAGCCCGGTGCCTGCGCCGCACGGTCAAAGTCAAACCGGCCGGTATCGAGAATTTTATGCAGCGCAATTTCACCCATGACCATAGGCATTATTTCGGCCTGAGCGTTGAGGCGTTGCAGAATGGCCATTAATTCTTGCCGTTCGTCGGAACTTATTAAATCAATTTTGCTGATTAAAATGACGTCCGCGAACTCAACTTGTTCGATCAATAAATCAGTAATTGACCGTTCGTCTGATTCTCCAAGGGTTTCACCCCGTGAATCCAGGCTCTCTGCGGCTTGATAATCCTGAAGAAAATTCAGCCCGTCGACCACTGTAACCATCGTATCCAGGCGGGCAATATCGGCCAGGCTTTGTCCTGATTCATCACGAAACGTAAAAGTTTCTGCCACAGGCAGCGGTTCTGAAATACCGGTCGACTCGATCAATAAATAATCAAATCGACCCTCCCTGGCCAGTGCGCTGACCTCTTCAAGCAAGTCTTCACGCAGGGTGCAACAGATGCAGCCGTTGCTCATTTCGACCAGTTTTTCTTCAGCCCGGTTCAAGGTCACATCGCGCTGTACTTCACCGCCATCAATATTTATTTCGCTCATATCGTTAACGATCACGGCCACGCGCAAGTTGTCGCGGTTGCGCAAAATATAATTGAGCAGCGTGCTTTTACCTGCACCTAAAAAGCCTGAGAGAACAGTTACAGGAAGACGATTCGACATCTGGATATTTCCTCATCAGGGCTGCAGGTCAAAACGCCCGCTTGGCAGTCAATCCGATACCGGACCAACAAATGATACATTATAACAATACATTTAAGACAACCCTGAAGTGACGAACGTACTGTTTTTCTGTTCGTTAACCCACGCCATATGGCTGCTGGCGGGCGGATTTTTCTGAAAATAAGCGATTAATCCGTTAAATAAACCCTCGGCTACCGCCTGTTGATGACGCGCGGTGATCAAGCGCTCGCTGTCGCGGGGGTTGGACATAAAGCCCGTCTCTACCAGAATCGACGGAATATCCGGCGACTTGAGCACGGCAAAACCGGCCTGTTCCACGCGTTTTTGATGCAGTGAGGTGATGCCCGAAAGGCTGCCCAGAATGGTGTTGCCCAACTGCAAACTGGCCGCGATGGTGGCATTCATGGACATATCGAGGATCACGCCTGCGAGCATCGGGTCTTTGTCTTTAAGGTTCAAAAGGCGGGTGGCACCGAGCAAATCCACACCATTTTCACGCTGTGCCATATACCGCGCTGTGGCCGATGTGGCACCACCCTCCGAGAGCGCGTACACCGATGCTCCAGACGCCGTAAGGCGCGGCGCGGCGTCTGCATGCACCGAAATAAAAAGGTCTGCATTGTGCTTGTGAGCGACTTCTACCCGCTTGCGCAGGGGGACAAAGAAATCATCATTGCGCACCAGCCGTGCATCAAAGCCTTTTTCACGCTTGAGGCGCTTGGCCAGCAGCTGGGCGATGGACAAAACAACATCCTTTTCACGATGGCCTTTGGCGCTCGTCGCACCCGGATCCTTACCCCCGTGCCCGGGGTCAATCACCACAATAATGTCGCGTTTGGGGTGTGCGTTGCTTGGCGTTGCCGCTGCCACACCCAGTTTGGCGACCGCACTTTTGGCCAGGTCTAGCACCAGCCTGTGACCTTGCCCGCCCTGGGGTGGCAGCAGAAAACTGCTGAGCTGAACCGGCTCATCCAGGTCCAGCACGATGCGCGTATCACCCTGGCCGTAATGCCCGGAGCGAATCGAACGCAGGCCCGTATTGGCCAGTACCAACTCACTGAAATCCCCCTTCAGGCTGGCACCACTCACATCAATAATCAGCCGATCGGGAGCCGTTAATGAGAAGGTTTTGTACTGCACCGGCCCACTCAGATCCAGAACCAGACGCAGGGTATTCCCGGTGCGCCATAGCCTGGCGTGCTGAATTTGGGCAGCTGAAATTCCCAGCGGCAATGTGAATACGGAACTGGCAAGCAGCCAGTTGAGCAGTTGACGTCTGTGCATGGCCTGTACCGCAGATAAGGGAGCATCCGTACTCAAGATTGCTGTGTGTATGCCCCAGCAAAAAAGCATCGTCGACTTAATAGTTATAATATAACATGTCAAAACACTCTGCGACGGATCTCACTTTATGAATGCGCTGACTTTGCCAGATATCGCCGCGCAGTCATCCCAGCAAGCAATAGCGCTTGAATGGGTCGGTATGTGCGGCATTGCTTCCCCGGTATTAATCAACGGCCAACGCCTCAGCGCGAAAATAGATGCCGGCGTCAATCTCGTAGACGCCACTGCACGGGGCATTCACATGTCTCGCCTGTATCTGGCGTTGGATCAGCTGGAAACGGAAAACCTTACGCCTGCCCTGCTCAGGCATCTATTGCAGTGCTTTCTCGACAGCCACGAAGGTTTATCGAACAAAGCCTATGTGCGAATTCACAGCGATGTACTGCTCAAACGCCCGGCCTTAGTCAGCCCATTGGCAGGCTGGAAAAGCTATCCAACAAGCATTGAAGCGAGTTTGAAAAACGGAATGTTCCACGTGGAACTAAAAATTCTCGTGAGTTACTCCTCCACATGCCCCTGCTCAGCGGCGCTCGCACGGCAATTAATACAGCGACAATTCATCGATGATTTCGCCAACACATCACTGCAACACGCAGATGTTCTTGCTTGGCTCGGTAGTTCAAAAGGTATCGTGGCCACACCACACAGCCAGCGAAGCGCTGCACATCTAACGATTCGTTTGGGACATCAGTTCCCACAACTGCCTCTGGAAACAATCATCAATAACGCCGAAGGCGTATTAGGGACTGCCGTTCAAACAGCGGTAAAACGCGCCGACGAACAAGCCTTCGCACTGGCCAACGGTCAAAACTTGATGTTCTGCGAAGACGCGGCCCGAAGGCTCAACACGGTGTTGCAGAAAACTTCTGGCGTGGAGGCGTTCAAACTTAAAGTTGTTCACGCAGAAAGTTTGCACAGCCATGACGCCGTGGCCGAAAGCTTTTGGAATTGGGAGGCGTGATGATCGCTTGTCAGCATCTGACTTGGGGCGTTCCGGGTCAGCCCCTCACTCCAGCGCTAAATATGAACCTGGTCAAAGGCAGCCTCACAGCCGTAATAGGCGCCAATGGTTGCGGCAAAAGCAGTTTGCTCAAAGTGATTGCGGGGCTGCAAAAGCCGCTCTCGGGAAAAGTTGTGCTGGATGTTCCACGCCAAGGCAACGTGGCCTTTATGCCACAACAACAATTTATGGATCGGCAATTCCCTATCAGTTTGCAAGAGTTGGTGGCTGCGGGATTTTGGGGCAAGAAGCAAACGGCCCAACAACGAAGCGACCGGTTGAACGCTGTCTTGGCAGACTGGCATTTAGACGGCCTGGAACACCGACCGCTTATGGCCCTGTCGGGCGGCGAATTGCAACGCTCGCTTCTGGCCCGCTTATGCCTTGCCGATGCCTCGGTGTTGCTACTGGATGAACCCCATGCAGCTCTCGATGAACTGGGGCAAGAACTGCTCTGGCAACATATCCAGAGATGGCAAACCGAAGGCCGAACGTTGCTGGTTGTGTGCCATGACCTTAACGCCGTTCGCAAACATATCCCCCAAACATTATTGATTAAAAGCAGCGGCAACTTACTGGCGCCGACCGAGCAACTGATCAACCCGCCGCAGGTCGCCTGATGGTTATCGCCAGCCAGTTATGGCAACCGTTCCAGGAATTTGTCTTTATGCGCCGAGCCTTATTTGGCGGTCTGGTACTGGCATGTAGCACGGCCCCCCTGGGCGTTTTTTTGATCTTGCGGCGCATGAGTTTGATTGGTGATGCAGTCGCACACGGCATTCTCCCCGGAGCTGCGCTGGGTTTTTGGTTTGCCGGGCTGAGCCTGCCTGCTTTGACATTGGGGGGGTTGGGGGCGGGTTTGAGCATGGCCGGAGTGTCAGCCTGGATCACTCGGCGCACCGGCTTGCGTGAAGATGCCAGCCTCGCGGCGATTTACCCGATCTCATTGGCCAGCGGCATATTGATCCTTGGCATCGCCGGTAAACGTCTTGATCTGCTCCATCTGTTGTTTGGTTCAGCCTTGGCCGTCGACAGCCAGACGCTCACAGGCATGCTCTGGGTAACCGGCTTCAGCATGCTGCTGATGGCAGCCATCTACCGCCCATTGTTGCTCGACACCCTGGATCCTCTATTCCTTCGCAGTGTCAGTCGGCTGGGGCCATTGGCTCACGGGCTATTCCTGACATTGGTGGTGTTGAATCTGGTGATCGGCTTTCAGGCTATCGGCGCACTGATGGTGGTTGGCCTGATGATGTTGCCGGCTATTGCCTCGCGCTTCTGGAGCCGTCGACTGCCTGTGCTGATCCTGATCTCGGCTGCGATTGGCTGCGTTTCGGTTTGGCTGGGCCTTTTGCTGTCGTTTTATTACTCACTGCCCAGCGGCCCGGCCATCGTGCTGATAGCGGGTTGCAGCTATGCGTTGTCTGTCATTTTTGGTCCGGTACACGGTTTGCTGCGCCGACCGCCTTTGCTGTCATCCCGATGAGGTGCAACACGATGCGTGCTCTAACCATGATATTCAGTATGTGCGTGGCGATGGGCTTGTCCCTTGGCGTCGCGGCTCAGACACCGAAAATACCTGTCGTTGCCAGCTTCAGCATTCTCGGCGACATGACCCGGGCAATCGGCGGCGAACATGTGCAAGTCAGCGCGCTGGTCGGCCCTGATGAGGATGCACATACCTATGAGCCCACCCCGGACGATGCCAAGGCACTGCTCAATGCCAAGATCATTATCAAAAATGGCCTGGGGTTCGAGCCCTGGCTTGATCGCCTGGTGAGCAGTACCGAAACCCCGGGGGCTATCGTGACTGCCAGCAAAGGAGTGGCTGCTCACACGATGGAGGAAGACGGCGAAACCATCCCCGACCCTCACGCCTGGCACAACCTGACAAACGCAAAACTGTATGTGAACAACATCACTCAAGCGCTGATCAAGGCCGACCCGGCCGATGAGGCGTACTACAACCGCAACCTTGCGGCTTATCTGAAAAAGCTGGATCGACTGCAAGCCGAGGCCATAACTGAGCTGGGCAACCTGCCCGCCGGCAATCGCCGTATCGTGACCTCCCATGATGCCTTCGGCTATCTGGGCCAGGCCTATGGCATCGACTTTATGGCACCTCAGGGCTTGTCCACTGAGCGCGAACCTTCGGCTGCTGAAGTCGCTTCGCTGATTCGTCAGATACGGGCCGACAAGGTGAGGGCCGTATTTATGGAGAACATTAAAGACTCGCGTCTGTTGCAGCAGATTGCCGATGAAAGTGGCGCACAAATTGGTGGCACGCTGTACTCCGATGCCCTGGCCAGTGAAGGTCCGGCCAGCACTTTTCTTGGCCTTTTCGAATACAACCTCACCACCCTGCACAACGCATTGAGCACACCATGATCCGAAAAAATCCATCAGGCGACTTGCCACAAATCGCCGAGTCCGCCTATGTCGACAGAACGGCCATCATTTGCGGCAAAGTAGTGATCGGCGAAAACGTATTTGTCGGACCGTACGCCGTGATCCGCGCCGATGAAGTCGACAAGGACGGCGGCATGCAACCGATCAGCATCGGCGCTAATTCAAATATTCAGGACGGCGTGGTCATTCACTCAAAGTCCGGCGCGGCGGTCATCATTGGTGAAAACACTTCGATAGCACATCGTTCCATCGTTCACGGGCCATGCCGTGTTGGCGATAGGGTATTTATCGGTTTCAACAGTGTGCTGTTCAATTGCGAGTTGGGTGATGGCTGTGTGGTGCGGCATAACTCGGTCGTGGATGGCCGCGACCTGCCGGATAACTTCTATGTGCCTTCCACGACCCGAATCGGACCAAACACGGACCTGAGCCAATTTGCGCCAGTGAGTGTTAGCGCATCGGAGTTTTCAGAAGATGTAGCGCGCACCAATGTGGATTTGGTGCGCGGCTATAAAGCGCTGCAAAACGAGTTCTGATCAAGTACGCGGTTTGACGGTTCCACAGTTTTGTCCCAACCAGACAGCACGGGTATCCATGCTGCCCTTCTGCTGTATCCCGGTCGCATTGAAGGTGCCATTTACTTGGGTGGTGAACTCCCGATCACTGGCAAACGTTGCCACACCTGCGCCCTGGGCTTTTGGACAACTAAAGCGAAACTTCCACTGATTTCCACTACGCTCAGTGATCTGCTGGGTACACCCAGACTTGGGGTCAGTCAGCGGAATGTTGTCTGACTTCACTTGCTCGGGCGTCAGGCACACCCGCACACCTTTGCCCGCCATGGTCAGCCCCTGGCTTTCCAGTTGGGCTTTTTGTTCCGGGGTCAGCATATTCTGTAATTGGCCTAACATTACCTGCAGTTCAGGCAGCTGTTGGCCATCTACCTGCATATTGCTGGAGCTGAGTTCCCAAAGCCCCGGTTGCAGCATCTGGGCCTGAGCCACAGGAATCGACAAACCACAGGCCATGAACAGCCCAAGCAGACGAACATTCATCAAGCAACTCCTACGCGATTGTCAGCGTTAGACGTCAAAAAAGGGCAAGTGTTGCGCCCGCAAACAAATAGGACATTCATAACAGATCATGGTCTGTTAGTACTGGCATTAGACATTTTGGAGTAAGGATACGCATGGATTATCTAGGCCCGCACGTACTTGGTTATCTGATTTTATTAATCCACAGCTTAGGCCTGATTGCCGCCGTGCATGCAGTGCTGACGGTCAGGACTGCGCAGGGCTCGATTGCCTGGGCTATGTCGCTGTTCTTTATTCCTTACTTCACGCTGATCCCGTATCTGATCTTTGGCCGTAGTACTTTTGACGATTACATTCGAGCCCGACGCGATGCCAACCAGGAAATGCGTGAAGCCATCACCCATCTGAGCTGGCGCCCATGGGTCGAAGAAGCACTGGCCGCACGCAGCTCAAAAGCCTACGCCTCGCTGCGCGCAATGCCCAGACTGGGTCGCATGCCATGCCTGGCCAACAACAGCGTGCGCCTGTTGATCAATGGCACGGCGACATTTGACGCCATTTTCGATGCCATTCGCTCAGCCAGAGAAGTGGTGCTGGTGCAGTTTTTTATCATCCACGACGATGACCTGGGCATGAAACTGCATGCACTGCTGCTCGAAAAAGCCGCGCAAGGGGTCGCGGTGCATCTGCTGTATGACAGTATCGGCAGCCATGCCTTGCCAAAAGTTTATGCCGAGACCCTGCGCGCAGGTGGCGTACAAACTTATGCGTTTGCCACCCGTGGCGGCTGGATCAGTCGTTTCCAGGTCAACTTCCGTAACCATCGCAAAGTGGTGGTCGTGGATGGCGTGCGCGGTTTTGTCGGCGGCCATAACGTTGGCGATGAGTATCTGGGTGCCAAGCCCCCGCTGTCGCCGTGGCGCGATACCCATGTGGAAGTCACCGGCCCTGTTGTGGCCTGCCTGCAGGAGTCGTTTGCCGAGGACTGGTTCTGGGCCGCACGCAAACTGCCGCCCCTGATCCTGCCACAAAGCTACCCGGACGGTGGCGTGCTCTGCCAGTTCCTGGCCAGCGGCCCGGCAGATCCATACGAAACCTGTTCGCTGTTTTTCGTTGAAGCTATCCATGCCGCCAATCAACGGGTGTGGATTACCAGCCCTTACTTTGTACCTGACGAAGCGGTGTTTTCCGCGCTCAGGCTCGCCGTGCTGCGCGGCGTGGATGTACGCATCCTGATACCTTCACGCCCGGACCACAAAATCGTGTACGCCGCATCCAGCCTGTATGCCTTCGAGGCAGTACGCGCAGGCGTACGGATCTTCCGTTACCAGCCCGGTTTTGTGCATCAAAAAGTAGTACTGGTCGATGACGAGATCAGCGCCATTGGCAGCGCCAATATGGACAACCGCTCGTTCCGTCTCAACTTTGAAGTCATGCTGCTGACCGTCGACCAAGACTTCGCCAGGCAAGTCGAGCATATGCTGCTTGATGACTTCGCACTGGCCCGTGAAATCACTGATGCCGATATCAAAGCCACACACCGTTTGCAGCAACTGGGCATGCGAATAGCCAGACTGGTTTCACCGGTTTTATAGCTGTGTAGGACGGATCTGAATTACTCAGGGCAGGCAAAAGCGTCAAGCAGGATTCCATAAACTGAATGGCCCGGAATAACCCGGGCCGTTCAGTTTAAGGAATAAAAATAATGAGATTCTCGTTAATGGGTGTGCTCTTCACTATCAGCACGCTTGCTTCAGCTCAGACCAAAGACACCCCTCACACCCCGCCGCTTATCAACGTAGAAGTGGGCCAGCCAACGTTTATCCACCGGCTGCACTACAAGAAGATGTATAGCGAAAAGCCCTTTGAAGAAGCAGTGCTGTACTACTACGACAATGGCCTCTACAAAATCATCTCCCCGGGAGAGAACCATTACGGCGTGTATGTAGTGGAGGGAGATTTTACTGACGACCAATACCGCATCAGTTATATCTCCCTCCCCTCACCGGACTGGGGCGGCAATGTTGCCCGCCACGACCTTGTTTTCAACAAAAGCTCACTGACGTTTGAGCAAAAAGCCCTGGCCAAGGTTGATCAAAATATCGGGCTCCAGAATGGGCGCTTCGTCCTGGACAGAAACCTGATACAAGACCCGCAACCCATCACCTGGGAAACCCACGCTCAGCGGTAAATATCCGCCCTGGTCGGTGGTAACTCCAACGAGCCATCGGCATGGGGTTTGGTCGCCAGAATCTGGTCGATGTTGATCCAGCCATGGGCAAAGGCGTAGGCACAACCGGCCAGATACAAACGCCAGATCCGCAGGGCCTGCTCCGGTACCTGCTTGGCGGCAGCATCCAGTTTTTGCTCCAGGCGCTGGCTCCAATGCTCCAGCGTACGCGCGTAGTGCAGGCGCAAACTTTCAACATCGACCACTTCCAACCCGGCCTCGCTGATTTCGGCAGTCATCATCGACAGATGCGGCAACTCGCCATTGGGGAACACATAACGATCGATAAAATCCCCTGCACCCCGACCAACCTGGCGGCCATCGGTGTGCTTGGAAGTGATCCCGTGGTTCATCACCAACCCGCCTTCGCGCACCGCTCTGGAGAGAATTTCGCAGTATTCGCGCAGGTTGGCGTGCCCGACGTGTTCAAACATCCCGACGCTGACGATTTTGTCGAACCGGCCATCCTGCGGCAGATCGCGATAATCGAGCAGTTGCAGATCAACCTTGTCTTGCAGACCTTCAGCGTTGACGCGCTCACGGGCAAGTTTGAGTTGTTCCTTGCTGAGGGTAATCCCGAATACCTTGACCCCATATTCGCGTGCGGCAAACCGCGCCAGCCCGCCCCAACCGCAGCCTACATCCAGCAAGTATTCGCCGGGCTTGAGTCGCAGCTTGCGGCATAACAGACGAAACTTGGCTTGCTGGGCTTCGTCCAGACTCTCTTCCCCGGTTTCAAAATAACCACAGGAATACGCCATGTCGCGATCAAGCCACAGCTGGTAGAAGTCATTGGACAGGTCGTAGTGATAAGAGATGGACTCGGCGTCAGTCGCCTTGTCGTGATAAACCCGGGGTGGCGGGGCGTAGTCATCATCATCTACCAGCGCCTGGCTCAACTCATCGCATACCCGAATCGCTTCGCTGATAGAGCCTTCCAGTTCAAGCCGACCCTCAACGAAGGCACTGCCCAGCAAGTCGAGGCTGGGGTGGGTAAATTGAGCCACCAGGGTCGGGTCCTTGACCACGATCGTGACGCTGGGCGTCGGGCCGAAATTGAACTCGTGCCCGTCCCACAGCCTCAGGCGTAATGGAAGTTGAAGTTTCTGTAAGGCCGGTGGAAGTTGCGCGAGCATCTGTAATCCTCCTTCATTTCAGATATCAAAACTATAGGTTAGACGAATAACGAAAACTGTCAGCTTCGCGGACAGGAGGTCGACGCTAGAGCGGGCGCGACCGTTTATCCGAATCACTTTCAAGCCAACTTCAACGGCTGCAGGGGTTCATGAAACCGCAGCAAACGCCCGGCATTGCCCAGCACCAGCAATGTGCTGAGGTTATGCAACACCGCGGCGATCATTGCGCCGGCGGCCCCCAGCCAGCCAAACGCCGCCGCCGCGACAATCGCCAGGGTCCAGCCCAGGCCGATGATCACATTGACCTGCAAAGTATGCCGGCACTCACGGCTCAGGCGCACGCAGGTGCCCAGCCGACGCAAATCGCTGCCGATCAACACGATATCCGATGACGCCAGCGCGATATCCGCGCCACCGGCGCCCATGGCAACCCCCACCACACCGGCCTTGAGCGCCAGCGAATCGTTGATACCATCGCCCACCACCATAGGCCGAAAGCCGTTGCCGATTTCACTCAGCACACGTTCGAGCTTGTCTTCGGGCAGTGCCTGCGCCTGAACTTCGTTGATGCCCACAGTGTGCGCCAAATGCTCGGCCACGCTCTGGCGGTCGCCGGTCAGCAGCACCTGGCGCCCAAGCCCCAGTTCACGTAATTCACTTAACGCCTGTCGGGCTTCGGGTTTTACGCTATCTGCCAGCAACATCCAGCCCAGGAAATTGCCATTGAGGGAAAGCCCGGCAATGGGGCCATCGTGGTCAGGCACGGCACTGGTGGTGATGTTCAATTGACTGAACAATTCAGGACGGCCCAACGCTGCTTCACCCTGCCCGGTGCTGGCCACAATGCCCAACCCTTGTCGCTCGCGCACATCATTGAGGGGGAGCATCTGCTCGTGGCTCACCAACCCGGCCAGCGCCCGGCTCACCGGGTGGCTGCTGGCGGCGCCCAAACTGGCGGCCAGTTGCAGCAGCGGTTGCTCGTGCAGGACATCGGTTTCGATCGCTTGCAGGCGCAAAGTGCCGTAGGTCAGGGTACCGGTTTTATCCACAACCAATGAGCTGAGGTCTGCCAGCTCTTCCAGAAACGCCGAACTACGGATCAAGATCCCGTGGCGCGCCGCCACGGCAATCCCGGCAATCGCCGTCGCCGGTGCCGACAACACCAGCGCACAAGGGCACGCAGCCACGAGCACTGCCAGCATGGCCTGGGCATCGTTGGTGATAAACCAGGTCACTGCTGCAATCATCAACACCAACACCATATAACTGCCAGCATAGCGTTCAAGCAAACGGGTGATCGGCGGCTTGGCGCGCTCGGCGCTTTGCATCAGGGCGATGACTTTACCTAATGTCGATTCTTCACCGGTGCGGGTAACCTGTACCCGCAGTAAACCATCGAGGTTGATGGCCCCACCAAAGACCGGCATGCCGCTACCGACTTCCAGCGGCACTGACTCACCGGTAATAGAGGCCGTATCCAGGCTGGCCTGCCCTGCCAGTACCAGACCATCGGCGGGCACCCGATCTCCAGCGCGCACCTCTACCTGATCGCCGCTTTTAAGGGTGGCGTTGTCGACTTCCAGCAAACTGCCGTCAGCCTGAAATAAACGCGCCTGGCTGCGGGTCAGTTTGCCCAGGGCATGGATCGCTTCCTGGGAGCCAATCACACTGCGCTCTTCCAGCACATGGCCAAAAATCATGATGATCGGCAGCAAAGCCGCCGTCAGCAAATCGCCGGTGGCCCAGGCGCCGAGCATGGCCAAGGCAATTAACTGGTCGGTGATCCCGTGCAGGCTCGGGTAGCGCAGGCTGTACCAGGCCGAACGCATGACCGGCACGGCCACCAATATTGAAGCAAAACCCAGCAGCAACTGACTGACGCCGATTTGCGCGGGCATCAGCCAGCGCCATACCAGCCCTAAACCCAACAAGCCCAGCGCCAGCATGGCCAGTGTCAGTTGGCGTGCTGCGCGACGTTGTTCGGGACCCGTCAACAGGCTCACGGCGGGTTGAGTGGCAGACGCATTCATTGTTCGGCTCCCTGAATAATCAGGCGGGAATCATCGTTGGGATCGACGCTGGTGACAGAACCGGCCTGCCCCAGAATCTTGGGCATGCGTTCGCGGTACAGGCGCAACATCAAGCCAGAGTCATTGCCGGCCTGCTGTACCTTGGCCAGGTTGATGATGGTAGACGTATCTGCCTGAGCCTTGGCCAGACGCTCGCTGGCCTGGGCCTGGGCCTGCTCGACACTGCGATCAGCCTGCTGGGTGGCCGATTGGGTGACTTTGGCCGCTTCATTGCGCGCTGCAGCCACCGCTTGCTCCGCATGCTGGCTGGCCGTCAGTACCGCATTGAAGGCATTCACCGCAGGGCCCGGCAAACTCGATTGCACATCCACCCGTACCACTTGCAAACCAATACCCTGCCCGGTGGCACTCAGGGATGCGAGTTGTTGGTTGATGCCTTGCACCAGATCACCGCGCAGGCGCTCACGGCGTTCAGCTGCCTGGCTGTCGCTGCCGATCAGTTCCGGGCGCGCCACCAGAATCGTGTCCAGATCGCGGGCGGCGCTCAGCGCAACGGCGCTACGTGTCACCAACCGGTCCAGCGCAGGCAGTACATGCTCACCTTGCAGCACAAACGCATAGGGCTCGGTGACGTTGTAAAACACCCGTACATCCAGTTGCACCACGCCAGCATCACCGGTCAGCAAATACCCGGAACCGGCCAGCGCATCGCTGACCGGCGTGGCGAATGAAGCTTTTCGATCGGCCTGCAACGCCACATCCGAGCGCAGCAGATTTTCAATCCGGCGTTCACTCACGCGGTCTGCTGCGGGGACGATCACCACTTGCTCGAAAGGCTTTGGCCACGCCCACAACAAGCCGGCATTCTGGATACGGTCCAACGCGCCCATGCGCAATACCACGGCACGATTTTGCGGATCGATCTGACGCACATTGGAAAACCCCCAGGCAACCGCCGCGAATACAGTCACCGCGTACAGGCCCAAAAATGCCAGTCGCCCCGCCTGTTGCCATGGGCTGCTGACACCTTTGATTTCATCAGGTGCCTGGCTCATGGCTGCGATCCAGCCTTGGCATCCAGCTTCGGCGGGCCATCGACCAGTACCCGGAAGGGTGCGGCATCGGTGCGCAAAATAATTTTTGTGCCGGGATTAACCATTGTTCCCAGCGTATCGAGCGCGCGCAGTTCGTTGTACAGCGCGGGCGAACTGGCATAGGCACGACCATAAATCTGCGCGGCTTCTACCCGCGACTGCGCTTCGATATCCGCGGCCTTGATGCTCGCATCGGCCTGCAGGATGCGCGCATCGCGTTCGGCAGCGGAGCGGATTTGCGCCGCTTCGCGCTTGCCTGCGGCGGTGCGCTCCGTGGCGATGGTTTCGCGCTCGGCACGCATGCGGTCAACCGTCGCCGTGAGCGTGACCGATGGCAAAGTCAGGCGCTCCACGCCCACTTGCAGCACACGCACACCATAGGTGTTGAGCAATTGCTGTTCGATCTGCTGACGCAATTGCGCTTCAAAGTCGGCAATTTTGACCTGGCTGGCATCGGTGTTCACCAGGCTTGAAAGATCAAAACTGGCAGCCGTCGTTTCCAGTGCCGACCCCACAAATGTACGGATCTGCCGCGCTGCTTCGTCAGGCTGATTTTGTACGGCGCGCATAAAGCGCTGCACATTCTCGGCATCGGGCTGCACCTGCCAGGCCACATAGGCCTGCACAATAATCCGCAGACCATCGCGAGTGCCCACGTCCTGCAGGCCGCTGGAGGTGGTGCGCAAACGCAGATCCACCGGCACGCTGACTTCAAATGGCGCCGGCCAGCGCCAGCCCAGACCGGGCTCCAGCAGCACCCGGGCCGGGTTGCCAAAGCGGGTAATTACCGTGGCTTCGCCGGAACGTACTTGCACCAGGCTCGCCGCGGCGATGGCAAACAGCACCAGCAATGCCGCCCAGCCCATGCGTCGCCACGGGAAGGGGCTTGGCTCAAGGGTATCGTCATGATGGTGATGGCCGTGGTGGGAACAGCCATGATGATGGCTGCTGTGATCGTGGGATTGAGACAAGAGAAGACTCCTTACTGAGCAGCTTTACGCGGCGCGACAGGATCGGCCGGCAGCGTGAAAGAACGCAGGTCGAGGGTCGGCGCACTGCTGCCCCCAAGGCGATGGTCGAGGATCAGCAATCGGGCATTGTTCAGCCCCTGGCTTAACTGGCTCAGGTACTGTTCCAAAAGGAACGCATGACCGGCACTGGCGTAGGCTTTTTGCTCGGCGCCAAAGCGCAGATCAGCTGTCAGTGCGGTGGCATTTATTTCACGCGCCAGCGCATGGGCTTGATCCAGGGCGACGCTGGCCTGCAATTGCGCCACATTGGCTTGTTCACTGGCCGCGCCCCGTTCGCGGGCAATCAGGGCCTGCGCGCTGATCTGTGCTGCCTGCACACCGTGATAGGCATTGGCGGCCCCGGCAGGTGGGTGGATGGCTTCAACCACGGTGGCAAGAATTTCCACCCCGCTGTCCAGGCCATCCAGATCAGCCTGCACGGCGTGGCCTATATCATCGGCCAGCGCACTGCGCTGCTCACCGAGCACACCATCAAGCGTCCGAGAGGCAAAGTCGTGTACCAGAATGCGGCTGGCGGTAGTGCGAATCAGCGTCGGTACATCAGCACTGTGATAAGTGGCGGCAATGGCGGCGTGGTCGCTCAGGCCAATGCGATAGACAAAACGCACGTCCATATTGACGATCTGAAAGCCCTGTTTGTCGCCACTGTCGCTGGCAATCACCTGGGACTTGTCATTCACATGGGTGGCATCCCACAGGCGATTGGCGGTAAGCGGTGGTAAACCATCGGCAGGCGTGAGTAGCGGATCGACAGTCGATTCTGTGCTAGTGGCCAACTCATGTACCACACCGTTTTCCACCGCCAGGACTCGCCCAAAAGGCCATGGCAGGCCCACGTGCAAACCCGGGCCCAACACTTCAACCGGCTCACCAAAGCGCTCATAAATCCCTCGACCTTGCAGCGGGATTTCACTCACACCGCTCAGCACCCAGCCGACAGCAGCAACCACCGCCAGCACCGGGAAAAACGCTTTGCGCATAAAGGTAAAAGCCCAGATTTGGCGCAGGTCGATGCCGAACCGGTTATGCAATTCGCTCTGCAGCGTCAGCAATGGCTGAGGCGGCCAACGCAACATACCAGCGACAAAGCTTTGCCCGATCATGCGCGGTTCTAGTTTGTCGCGGCGCGGGATGAACAGTGCAGTCAGCGCCCTCAGAATCAGCTCAATAGCCACGGCAGCAGGTAGCAACCCGGTCAGCACCGCGAGGCGGGCAGGCCACACCGCATCGTCGCTGCTGAAAATCAGGCACACGGCGCTCAGGAGCAAAGTGAGGATGGGCACGCGAACCAACGGTGCCAGCAAACGCGCCTCCGGCCATTGGCCAGGGTGTTGCTGCGCCAGGAAACGTTCGAACACTAACAGTGCAAACGCGCACAGCACCGCAATGCCAGCCGCGACACTGCCCCAGGTTCCCAGAGCCAAACCGGGTAAAGCCAGGTTCCAGGTGTACTGGACGCTCCACCAGGCGACACCGCTCACGCCTGCCAGCCACAAAACGGGCGCGCCGATGGTGGCCAGCACCTGTTTTGCCCCGGCATCAATCCGCTGGTTAAAACGTTCAATGCCACGCAACTGTTCGTCGGGAGCGACCTCAGCCACCTGTGGTGCGGGGTTGAGTGCGTCATTGCGCCAATCCGCCACCCAGTAAGCCGATTGAACGCCTGCGGCCAGCACCAGCATGGCTGCTGCGTTATTGCCCAGCAGCACCGGCCACAGCGATTCCGATGAAAACAGACCTATAAAAAATGCCAGCACCCACGCCAGCAACGCCAGGACTGCCAGCACTACCCCCAGTAGATAGAGCTGACGAGCCTGTGCGCTGGCGCTTTGGAAACGAGGCAAAGACTCGAGCCGGCCCTCCTCTGCCTCTAAATCGACACGCATGGAAACACTCACTTATGAAATATCTAGTTACGATATCGCAGAAATGATGAAACTTTTGTCGAGCTTACGGATTCTTCATCTTGGTTTAAAAACGGCGAAACGCCGCTATGGGAGCCGGTCAAGCACGACTCCCAGCGTTTTTTGGCGCTATCAGTCCGGGTGAGTCATCAACTGTTTGGCCAGGGCTTCAAATGCAGGAATAGTCACCGGATCGTTAGCCGAGTTGCTGGCAACCGGGTTGGAGGCATAACGCACAATAACCATTTCGGCTTTCGGGTCAATGTAGGTGCGCTGACCGTAAACACCGCGCGCCATAAAAGCACCATCCGCGTTGTGCGTCACCCACCACATGTCGCGATAGCTGGCGCCCTTGAGCAAGTCATAACCGGCTTTGGCAAAGGCCGCTTTATCGCCGCCACCACGAATGTCATCGACAACCGCCTTGGGTACGATTTGCTTGCCGAGATACTGACCATTGTTACGGATCATTTCTCCAAAGCGGGCCATGTCCCGTAGCCCTGTATTCAAACCACCCCCCGCAAACGGGGTACCGATTGAATCCACGGTGAAATAGGCCGATTGTTCAGCGCCAATGCGCTGCCAGATTTTTTCCGAGAGCAATTGCGCAACGTTACGCCCTGTCACTCGTGCAATGACCCAGCCCAGCACATCGGTGTTCACGGTTTTATAAGCGAAGGCCTCGCCGTGCTCCCCCTCCGGCTCGACCGTCTGCAAATATTCCATATAACTTTGCGGGCCGGTGTAGTCCTTGGGTTTGGGGAGCGGATTGCCCGCCTGGGCATGCTTCCAGACTTCCGCATTGGGGTCGGCATAATCTTCGCTGTATTTAAGCCCCGTGGTCATGTCCAGCACCTGGCGCAGGGTGGCGTTGCCAAAGGCCGACTTGGCCAGCTCGGGTACATACTCAGCAATTTTTTTATTGGCATCCAACGTGCCATCAGCCACCAGCATCGCGCCCATCGTGCCCACCACGGACTTGGTCATCGACATGGCGCCGTGCTGGCCTTCGGGGGTCAACACACCAAAGTAACGCTCATAAACAATTTTGCCGCGGTGCAGCACCACAATGCCGTCGGTGTAGTTCGCCGCCAGCGACTGTTCCCAGGTCATCGGCTCCTTGCTGCCCAGTGGCACGAAGGTCAAGGCGTCGATATCCGTGCGCAAGGCTTTGGCCAGCGGCACGGGCGCACCCAGGCCACGGGAGACATTGGTGGTAGGCATCAATTGACGGAAGTTGGAAACACTCCAGCGCATGGCGGGAAACTGGAAATAACTGCCGTCGGCAAAGCGCACGATGCGATCCGGCGGGGGCGGTGCACCGACCATCCAGCCCAGCTTCGCCGGGTCGCTGGCAGCGGCGTCCGGGTAACTGGTTTTATCGCTGGCACAGGCGATGGAAGCCGCCAGGCAAGTCACTAGAAAAACCGCACCGGTGCGGGCGGGTTTGATAAATTGCTTGATCATCGAAAATTCCTTTTCAGTTCATGGCCGTGCCCTACCCTGCGGGATAAGCAGTGGGAATGTATAGCGCACACCAGCACCCGCAGGCGATTTTGCGCACCTGAAATTTATTTTTTTATTTTTTCGATCAACCCTTCCAGCTCATGAAAGTCGCTGTGGATGGTTCGTTCACGGCTCCAGATCATGTCCAGAGTGAAAGTCGGAAAACCGGGCGGCGGTTGGAGAACTTTAATGTTTGGCGGCACATTCAACGTCGCCACTATTTTTTTCGGGATCACGATCAGTGCCGGCACCGCCAATAAAACATTGACCCCGGCGTGATAGGAGTTGGCCCGGGTAAAAATATTTCTACGCCGCGACTGTTTTTCCAGCCAGCCATCCACCATGTTTTTTTCCGACAGCCACGGCGTTGGAAATATGTGCGGCGTGTCACAAAATTCATCAATATCCAAAAAAGATTTAGCCTGATGTTTTGCCACGCTGGACAGGCACACAAAAGAATCTTCAGTAAGGCTGCGATAGCCCAGCAACGGATGCCGTTGGTGATAGCCCGGGCCGAAGCCAAAGCAAACGTCGGTGTCAGAAGCCAATAACTCACTGATGGGCAAATCCTGGCCCAGGCGGCTCACACTCAACGCCCAGTTGCGCCCGGTTGAACGCACCTGCTGCAACACTGCAGGCAACATGAGAATTTCAAAATATTCCGGGGCAGTGATATTCCACTGACGCAGCGCGGTGCCCTGCCCTGCTCCTTCCTTGGCGCACTGATTGATGCACTGCAGGATGTTTTGCAGATAGGGCTTGATCGCCAGCACCCGTGCCGTGGGTTGCATGGCGCCGTCGGTGTTCTCGAAGAGTTTGTCGTCGAAACAGTGGCGGAGTTTTTTCAGGCTGTAACTGATGCTTGATTGGCTGAGATTCAACATTTCTGCCACACGCTTGGCGCTGCGATTTTCGATCAACAGCAAGACGATCGAAATATCCTGCATATCCAATTGTTTCAGCGCATTGGTGTAAAGCATGCCAGCTCCTTGCTGAAGTTATCCACAACCCAGAAGCCACAAGACATCAACGTACATTTGCTGGCGCTGCTTGCGGCGAGGCTCTGGGTCGGATCAAAGGGTAAAACGAAGATATCCCCGAACTCTCCCGACCATTCGGCATTACTTGCGTTATGTCTTAAAATAGCCGGTTGCCGAAAGAACCGTCATGGCCGTAGCCATGAAGGGCTTTCATCCCTTGAAAATAAGTGTGGTGAAGATGAACAAGCCTTTCATTTCGCTGTGCCCGGAAGTTACTCGGGCGCATGCGTTGACGTTGATGGATTGGTTGGAAGATGAGCGCGTCACCTGTTATCTGAGCGATTCACGTCATGTCTCCCGCTCCATCGAGCAAGCCATTGATAGAACCCAATTGCCAATCCTGACCCATCTGTTCAACCAGGGTGGCCGATTCTTCATGGCTTATGACCGGCATGACGCCCCGGTAGGCTTTGTCCGTCTGATCAAGACCGGCTCAAATTGCGAGATAGTCCTGGTCATTGGAGACAGCGACAAATGGGGCCGAAACCTTGGCGCCCGCACGATCCGCGAAGGCATGAAACTGGCCTTCCTCGACATGCGGGCCAAGAAGCTCATCGCCAAGATCCACCCGGACAACACGCGCTCGGTAAAAGCCTTTCTGCGCAGCGGCTTTGTGCTTGAAAGCGAAACGCCCACATTGAAGTCATTTTCCATGGCAGCGGGGCGCTATCTCCAGCTCTTGCGCGAAGGTACCGTTGGCGACTCCACCAGGATCTACATCACTGAAATCGACAAGGCCAGGCTCGAGAGTCTAATCGCTCTGGAGCAAGGTCCGACGGTTGTTGAGCTCGAACATGAGCTTGAACGAGCCATTGTCGTCAAGCCGCAGCAGGTGGCGGGCAATGTCGTCACGATGAACTCCAGGGCTTTAGTGCAACTGGACGACGAAGAGATCGAAGTGGCCTTGGTCTACCCGGAAGACGCGGACAGTAACGCCGGGAAGCACTCTGTGTATTCCGACATTGGTGCTGCCATCCTGGGCTATCAGGAGGGGGACGCCATAGACTGGCGAATTTCTGATCGGACCCGCCGAATTGAGATCAGGAAAGTGCTTTACCAGCCAGAGGCTGCGGGCCATTTCCACCTGTAATTGATTCTTTCCCTCAGTGTTGGTCAAGCAACCTGGAAGAAGGGGATCTGTCGAAGAAGGGAGCCAGTAAGTGGCTCCCTTCATTCGCGACAGTTTTAACTCTCTAAACCACTGAGTAGAGTCCCGGCTGTGATTTATTCCACAGTCACGGATTTAGCCAGGTTACGCGGCTGGTCCACGTCAGTGCCTTTAAGCACGGCCACGTAGTACGACAGCAATTGCAGCGGGATGGTGTAGAGGATCGGCGCCAGCACATCGTGGATATGCGGCATGTTGATCACATGGGTGCCTTCGCCGTTGCTCATACCGGCTTGTTCATCAGCAAACACAATCAGCTCGCCACCGCGGGCACGCACTTCTTGCAGGTTGGATTTAAGTTTCTCCAACAGCTCATTGTTCGGAGCAACGGTCACTACCGGCATATCGTTATCCACAAGTGCCAGAGGGCCGTGCTTCAACTCGCCCGCCGGGTACGCTTCAGCGTGGATGTACGAAATTTCCTTGAGCTTGAGTGCGCCTTCCATTGCCACCGGGAACTGAGCGCCACGGCCCAGGAACAGGGTGTGATGTTTATCGGCAAACAATTCAGCCACTTTTTCAACCACCGAATCCATCGCCAGGGCTTCGCCCAGACGCGCTGGCAAACGACGCAGTTCTTCTACCAGCTGTGCTTCAACGCCCTCTTCCAGGGTGCCGCGCACCTGGCCCAGAGACAGGGTCAGCAGCAACAGGCCTACAAGCTGGGTGGTAAATGCCTTGGTGGAAGCCACACCGATTTCGCGACCGGCTTGGGTTAGCAGCGTCAGATCCGACTCACGAACCAGCGAGCTGATACCTACGTTGCAAATCGCCAGGCTACCGAGGAAGCCCAATTCTTTTGCATTGCGCAGTGCTGCCAGGGTGTCAGCGGTTTCGCCCGATTGCGAGATCGAAACAAACAGGGTGTCCGGTTGCACCACAACTTTGCGGTAGCGGAACTCGCTGGCCACTTCAACCTGGCACGGAATGCCTGCCAGGCTTTCGAGCCAGTAACGGGCAACCATGCCGGCGTGGTAGCTGGTACCACAGGCGACGATCTGAACATTGCGAACCTTGGCGAACAATTCCTTCGCTTGTGGACCGAAAGCTTGAACCAGTACATGGTCAGCACCCAGGCGATTTTCCAGGGTGCGTTGAACTACTGCTGGTTGCTCGTGGATTTCCTTGAGCATGTAGTGGCGATACTCGCCCTTGTCGGCCGCTTCGGCGCCATCGCTGTATTGCACGGCTTCGCGTTGAACGCTCTGACCGTTTACGTCCCAGATCTGCACGCTGTCACGACGGATTTCAGCGATATCGCCTTCTTCCAGGTACATGAAACGGTCAGTGACCTGACGCAGTGCCAATTGGTCGGAGGCCAGGAAGTTTTCACCCAGGCCCAGGCCAATCACCAGCGGGCTGCCGCTGCGGGCTGCAACCAGACGATCCGGTTGCTTGGCGCTGATCACAGCCAGGCCGTAGGCACCGTGCAACTCTTTAACGGTGGCCTTGAGGGCCTCGGTCAGGTCGCTGTGATCTTTGAGTTTGTGGTTTAGCAGGTGGGCAATGACTTCGGTGTCAGTGTCCGAGGTAAACACATAGCCCAAGCCTTTGAGCTGCTCACGCAGGGCTTCATGGTTTTCGATGATGCCGTTGTGCACAACAGCCAGATCGGAACCGGAGAAATGCGGGTGAGCGTTACGCTCGCACGGCGCACCGTGGGTGGCCCAACGGGTATGGGCAATGCCCAGACGACCGGCCAATGGCTCACCGGCCAGAGCTTGTTCCAGCTCGGCCACTTTGCCGTTGCGGCGCATGCGTTCCAGGGTGCCGTTGTTGGTGAAAACAGCCACACCTGCGCTGTCGTAACCACGGTATTCAAGACGTTTCAGGCCTTCCAGCAGAATGGCCGTGATATTACGTTCAGCGACTGCGCCAACGATTCCACACATAAAGTTCTCCTAGCTTAGGGCCGCGCATAACAATGTTATGCCCCGGGCCTGAATCTGTTCGCGTGCCTCAAGGGGCAGGCGATCATCGGTAATAAGGGTATGGACGCTGCTCCAGGGCAGTTCCAGGTTGGGTATTTTTCGACCAATCTTGTCCGACTCGACCATCACGATCACTTCACGCGCGACGTCAGCCATGACCCGGCTCAGACCCAACAACTCGTTAAAAGTTGTCGTGCCGCGCTGCAGGTCTATGCCGTCAGCACCGATGAACAGTTGATCGAAGTCGTATGAGCGCAACACCTGTTCGGCAACCTGTCCCTGAAAGGACTCGGAGTGCGGATCCCAGGTGCCCCCGGTCATCAGCAATACAGGCTCATGTTCCAGTTCACTGAGTGCATTGGCGACGTGCAGGGAGTTGGTCATCACTACCAAGCCAGGTTGCAGGCCCAGTTGTGGAATCATCGAGGCCGTGGTGCTGCCGCTGTCGATGATGATGCGCGCATGCTCTTTAATCAGACCAACCGCTGCACGGGCAATGGCTTGCTTATAAAGAGAAACTGGCTGAGGGACATCACTGACCAGTTCTTGCGGCATGGTGATCGCGCCGCCATAACGACGCAATAAAAGCCCGTTACTTTCGAGTGCAGCCAGATCCTTGCGAATCGTAACCTCAGAGGTTTCGAAGCGCTTGGCCAGTTCATCCACACTGACTTCGCCCTGCTCGGCAAGCATGGCCAGGATGTTGTGTCTGCGTTGTGGCGTATTACGTTTGGACATAACGGCTTAAGTTTCGTTTCGAAAGATAACGAAAGCAATGAAACCGTATCTCGAAATCTTCGTCAAGAAAATGTTGTGGGCTATTTTCTGTGAATAACTCGATATGGGCCTGTGTTCATTGGCCAAAACGCTTATTTAAGCCCGCAAAAAACAAAGCCTTATCCACAGGGCGTGAATAAGGCTTCAGGTAACTTATTGATTTAAAACAGTTATAGGATGACTTGTTAATAACCTTAAATCATCATCGCCTATCTGTGGATAACTTTAAATCAAGGCTTTGGCTGTTTAACCGGACGCTTCCAGCCATCAATGTTGCGCTGGCGCGCACGACCAACGGCCAGTTGCTCCGCGGCAACATCCTGATTGATGGTCGAGCCTGCAGCAGTGGTAGCACCGTTGGAGATATCCACAGGTGCAACCAACGAGTTGTTCGAACCAATAAATACATCAGCGCCCAACACGGTCTTCCACTTGTTGGCGCCATCGTAGTTGCAGGTGATGGTGCCAGCACCGATATTGGTGCGCGGTCCGACCTCGGCATCGCCCAGATAAGTCAGGTGACCGCATTTGGCGTCTTCACCCAAGTGGGCGTTTTTCAATTCGACAAAGTTACCCACATGGGCACGGGCATCCAGCACACTGCCCGGGCGCAGACGAGCGAACGGACCGGCATCACTGTTCTCGCCCATCACGGCACCGTCGAGATGGCTATTGGCCTTGACCACAACACCTTTGCGCAAGGTGCTGTCCTTGATTACGCAATTCGGGCCGATGACCACGTCGTCCTCAATAACCACGCGACCTTCAAGAATCACGTTGATATCGATCAGCACATCACGACCCACGGTGACTTCACCGCGCACATCGAAACGCGCCGGGTCACGCAAGGTCACACCCAAGGCCATCAGGCGACGGGCTTCGCGCAACTGGTAATGACGTTCCAGCTCACTGAGTTGTTTACGATCGTTGGCGCCCTGCACTTCCATCGGGTCAAGGGCATGCTCGGTGGCCACGACCAAACCATCGCTGACCGCCATGGCGATTACGTCGGTCAGGTAGTACTCGCCCTGTGCGTTGTTGTTCGACAGACGGCTCATCCAGTCAGCCAGGCGACGGGTCGGCAAGGCGAGGATCCCGGTGTTGCCTTCGGTAATTGTACGTTCGGCTTCGGTTGCGTCCTTGTGCTCAACAATCGCACACACCTTGCCATCCGCATCACGCACGATACGACCATAACCAGTCGGGTCGGCCAGGTTGACGGTCAGCAGGCCCAGTTGCTCGGGGCCAACTTGCTTGAGCAGACGTTGCAGGGTCTCGACCTCGATCAGCGGTACATCGCCGTACAGGATCAACACGTTTTCTGCGGTCAGAAATGGTAGTGCCTGAGCCACGGCATGGCCGGTACCCAGTTGCTTGTCTTGCAGCACAAAGTTCAGGTCATCAGCAGCCAGGCGTTCACGCACCAGTTCGGCTCCGTGACCAATGACGACGTGGATGCGGGTCGGTTCAAGCTGACGAGCGCTGTGGATAACATGGCCAAGCATGGAGTTGCCTGCCACGGGGTGCAGAACCTTGGGCAGGGCAGAACGCATGCGGGTGCCCTGACCTGCGGCGAGAATAACGATATCGAGAGACATGACTGGCTACCAATCCTGGGTGGTCAGCGGTTGCGACCAAAAAGTATTTCGCGGAAAAAGAAAAAGGGTAGCCGAGGCTACCCTTTTTAATCAATCACACAATAAGACAGGAGGCTTAGCCGCCAAACTTCTTGCGGATTTGCTGGACGGTGCGCAGCTGAGCTGCGGCTTCGGCCAGACGTGCAGCAGCAGATCCGTAATCGAAATCTGCGCCTTTTTCGTTCAGTGCCTTCTCGGCAGCCTTTACGGCTTCCTGAGCGGAGGCTTCATCCAGGTCGGCAGCACGTTGCACGGTGTCGGCAAGAACCTTGACCATGTTCGGCTGAACCTCGAGGTAACCACCGGAGATGTAAAACACCTCCGATTCCCCGCCCAGCTTGATCAGGCGGATCGGACCCGGCTTGAGTTCAGTGATCAGCGGAGCGTGACCCAGAGCGATACCAAGATCACCCAGGCTGCCGTGCGCAATCACCATCTCGACCTGACCGGAAAAGATTTCTCCTTCCGCACTGACGATATCGCAATGGACTGTCATCATATTAGCCATCTGATTGCCTCAACCTGATTAGCGCCCGTTGCCGGGCGCTGGAATTACAGTTTCTTGGCTTTCTCGATCGCTTCTTCGATGCCGCCGACCATGTAGAACGCTTGTTCTGGCAGGTGGTCGTAGTCACCGTTGAGGATGCCTTTGAAGCCAGCAATGGTGTCTTTCAGGGAAACGTATTTACCCGAAGCGCCAGTGAAGACTTCAGCCACGAAGAACGGCTGAGACAAGAAACGCTGGATCTTACGAGCGCGGGATACCAACTGCTTGTCGGTTTCCGACAGCTCGTCCATACCCAGGATCGCAATGATGTCCTTCAGTTCTTTGTAACGCTGCAACACGTACTGAACGCCGCGAGCGGTGTCGTAGTGTTCCTGGCCGATTACGTTCGGGTCCAGCTGGCGCGAAGTCGAATCCAGTGGATCTACTGCTGGGTAGATACCCAGGGAAGCGATGTCACGGGACAGAACGACGGTAGCGTCCAAGTGGGCAAACGTGGTCGCAGGCGACGGGTCAGTCAAGTCATCCGCAGGTACGTATACCGCTTGGATCGAAGTGATCGAACCGTTTTTGGTCGAAGTGATGCGCTCTTGCAGAGTACCCATCTCTTCAGCCAGAGTCGGCTGGTAACCTACTGCCGAAGGCATACGGCCCAGCAGTGCGGATACTTCAGTACCGGCCAAGGTGTAACGGTAGATGTTGTCAACGAACAACAGTACGTCGTTACCTTCGTCACGGAACTTCTCGGCCATGGTCAGGCCGGTCAGTGCTACGCGCAGACGGTTACCCGGCGGCTCGTTCATCTGACCGTAAACCAGTGCCACTTTGTCCAGTACGCTGGAATCCTTCATCTCGTGGTAGAAGTCGTTACCCTCACGGGTACGCTCGCCCACACCAGCAAACACAGAGTAACCGCTGTGTTCCATGGCGATGTTACGGATCAGTTCCATCATGTTTACGGTTTTGCCTACACCGGCACCACCGAACAGACCAACCTTACCGCCTTTTGCAAACGGGCAGATCAGGTCGATAACCTTGATACCGGTTTCCAGCAGGTCGTTGCCGCCAGCTTGCTCAGCGAAGGACGGTGCTGGGCGGTGAATGCCCCAACGCTCTTCGGTGTCAATCGGGCCAGCTTCGTCGATCGGGTTGCCCAGAACGTCCATGATCCGGCCCAGGGTAGCTTTACCTACTGGAACGGAGATGGCTGCGCCAGAGTCGGTGACTTCCAGACCGCGCTTCAAGCCCTCGGTGGAACCCATCGCAATGGTACGAACCACGCCGTCGCCCAGCTGTTGCTGAACTTCCAGAGTGGTTCCGGCCGCGCTTTGTACTTTCAGCGCGTTGTAGATGCTCGGTACGTTTTCGCGTGGAAATTCCACGTCGATCACGGCGCCGATGATTTGAACGATACGTCCGCTACTCATAGCTGGATCCTCTGAATATTTGAACCGTTAAACCGCGGCAGCGCCGCCGACGATTTCCGAGATCTCTTGGGTGATCGCAGCCTGACGCGCCTTGTTGTAGATCAGCTGCAAATCGCTGATCAAGTCACCGGCGTTATCAGTGGCGTTCTTCATTGCGATCATCCGCGCAGCTTGTTCAGCTGCACTGTTCTCGACCACCGCCTGGTACACCTGCGACTCCACGTAACGCACCATCAAGCCGTCTAGCAGCTCTTTGGCATCCGGTTCGTAGAGATAGTCCCAGTGGTGCTTGAGTTCTTGATCCGGGGTCGCCACCAGTGGAATCAATTGCTCCACAGTAGGCTGTTGCGTCATGGTGTTGATGAACTTGTTGGATACCACGGACAGGCGGTCAATACGGCCTTCCAGGTAAGCATCCAGCATCACCTTAACGCTGCCGATCAAATCATTGATCGACGGTTCTTCACCCAGATGGCTGATAGCAGCGACGACGTTACCGCCGAAGTTACGGAAAAATGCCGCACCTTTGCTGCCGACCACGCACAGATCAATCTCGACGCCGTTTTCACGGTTTACCGCCATGTCCTTGACCAAAGCCTTGAACAGGTTGGTATTCAAACCACCGCACAAACCACGGTCACTGCTCACAACCACATAACCCACACGCTTAACTTCGCGGTCGATCATGAACGGGTGGCGGTATTCCGGGTTGGCGTTGGCCAAATGCCCAATAACCTGGCGGATACGCTCCGCATAAGGACGGCTAGCAGCCATGCGCATTTGTGCCTTGCGCATTTTGCTGACCGCCACTTTTTCCATGGCGCTGGTAATCTTTTGCGTGCTTTTGATGCTCGCAATCTTACTGCGAATCTCTTTTGCGCCTGCCATGTAACACCTATCAGGTTAGCAAGCGGGAGCCTTGCGGCTCCCGCTGCGGCTTACCAGGTTTGGGTGGCCTTGAACTTCTCGATACCGGCTTTGATGCCAGCGTCGATTTCGTCATTGAAGTCACCTTTAACGTTGATCTTCGCCATAAGCTCGGCGTGATCGCGGTTGAAGTAAGCAATCAGCGCTTGTTCAAAGCTACCGACCTTGGTGATTTCGACGTCAGTCAGGAACCCACGCTCAGCGGCATACAGCGACAGCGCCATGTCAGCGATCGACATTGGTGCGTATTGCTTCTGCTTCATCAGCTCGGTAACGCGCTGACCATGCTCAAGTTGCTTACGGGTCGCTTCGTCCAGGTCAGAAGCGAACTGGGCAAATGCTGCCAGTTCACGGTACTGAGCCAGAGCGGTACGGATACCACCGGACAGCTTCTTGATGATCTTGGTCTGAGCGGCACCACCCACACGGGATACCGAAACACCGGCGTTCACTGCAGGACGGATCCCGGAGTTGAACATGGCCGATTCCAGGAAGATCTGACCGTCGGTGATGGAAATCACGTTGGTCGGAACGAACGCGGAAACGTCGCCAGCCTGGGTTTCGATGATCGGCAGTGCGGTCAGGGAACCGGTTTTGCCGGTCACTGCGCCGTTGGTGAACTTCTCTACGTATTCTTCGGATACGCGGGATGCGCGCTCCAGAAGACGGGAGTGGAGATAGAACACGTCGCCTGGGTAAGCTTCACGGCCTGGTGGACGGCGCAGCAGCAGGGAAATCTGGCGGTAAGCCACTGCTTGCTTGGACAGATCGTCATAAACGATCAGCGCGTCTTCACCGCGGTCGCGGAAGTATTCGCCCATGGTGCAACCGGAGTACGGTGCCAGGAACTGCAGCGCTGCGGATTCGGAAGCACTGGCAGCAACGACGATGGTGTTAGCCAGCGCGCCGTTTTCTTCCAGCTTGCGAACCACGTTGGCGATGGTCGATTGCTTCTGACCGATCGCTACGTATACACAGAAAATGCCGCTGTTCTTCTGGTTGATGATCGCGTCGATCGCCAGAGCGGTTTTACCGATCTGACGGTCACCGATGATCAGCTCACGCTGGCCACGGCCGACAGGGATCATGGCATCGACAGCCTTGTAGCCAGTCTGTACAGGCTGGTCTACCGACTTACGCCAGATCACGCCTGGAGCAACTTTCTCGACTGCATCAGTCTCGGTGTTGCCCAGTGGACCTTTGCCATCAACTGGGTTACCCAGTGCGTCGACAACGCGACCCAGCAGTTCCTTACCAACCGGAACTTCCAGGATACGGCCAGTGCACTTGGCGCTCATGCCTTCAGCCAGAGTCGTGTATGCGCCCAGTACTACGGCACCTACAGAGTCTTGCTCGAGGTTGAGAGCCATACCGAAGACGCTGCCCGGAAACTCGATCATCTCGCCGTACATTACGTCGGCCAGACCGTGAATCCGCACAATACCGTCAGATACGCTGACGACAGTGCCTTCGTTACGGGCTTGGGAGGTCACATCGAGTTTTTCGATGCGGCCCTTGATAATTTCACTTATTTCGGAAGGATTGAGTTGCTGCATTGCTCTGCTGCCCCTTCAAACTCAAGATTTCAATGCTTCGGCAAGGCTTGCGAGTTTCCCGCGAACCGAGCCATCGATAACCAGGTCGCCGGCGCGGATGATGACACCACCTATAAGGCTGGCATCCTCCGCAACTTGCAGGCGCACTTCCCGGTCGAGTCGTGCACTGAGAACCTTGGCGAGTTTGTCTTGCTGTTCTTGGTTCAATGCAAAAGCACTGGTGACTTCAACGTCTACCGACTTCTCTTGTTCGGCCTTGTACAGGTCAAACAGAGCGGCGATCTCCGGCAACAGCGGGAGACGGTCGTTTTCGGCAACGACGTTGATGAAGTTCTGTGCTTCTACAGTGAACTTGTCGCCGCACACGTCAATAAACGTGGCGGCCTTTTCTGCGCTCGTCAGTCGCGGGGCCTTGAGCACGCGCTGCATAGTGTCGTCTTGCGACACTGCTGCAGCCAGGCCGAGCATGGCTGACCAAGAGGCCAGTTGCTGGTGGGCCTGGGCGTGCTCGAAGGCTGCCTTAGCGTAAGGTCGGGCCAACGTGGTCAATTCTGCCATGATCGCCCTCGCTTAAATTTCAGCAGCCAGTTTAGTAACCAGCTCCGCGTGCGCGTTTTGATCGATTGTGGCACCCAGGATCTTCTCTGCGCCTTCAACAGCCAGGGTACCCAGTTGGGCACGCAGGGCGTCTTTGACGCTGTTCAGTTCCTGTTCGATCTCGGCCTGAGCCTGAGCCTTCACACGGTCAGCTTCAACGCGAGCCTGTTCACGGGCTTCGTCTACGATCTGAGTACCGCGTTTCTTGGCTTGCTCAATGATTTCAGCTGCTTGAGCCTTAGCTTCGCGCAGTTGTTGACCCGCTTTATCTTGGGCCAACTCCAGGTCGCGAGCTGCTCGGTTAGCAGCGTCCAGTCCAGCCGCAATCTTCTTCTGACGTTCTTGCAATGCCGCGATGACCGGAGGCCACACGAACTTCATGCAAAACAGTACAAAAATGAAGAACGCAACGGACTGGCCAATCAGGGTTGCATTAATGTTCACGCCAACACCTCGCTCGTTCGTTGTCCATCACTCTAATCAACTCGAAAATTCGAGTGATTAGCCAGCGAGTTGACCAACGAAAGGATTAGCGAAGGTGAAGAACAGTGCGATACCAACACCGATCATGGTTACGGCGTCGAGCAGACCGGCAACGATGAACATTTTAACTTGCAGCATTGGAACCATTTCTGGTTGACGCGCTGCGCCTTCCAGGAACTTGCCACCCAACAGGCCGAAACCAATTGCGGTACCCAGTGCGCCCAGGCCGATCAACAGTGCAACAGCGATAGCGGTTAGACCAACTACAGTTTCCATCTTTCCTCCCGACTTTTACGTCGTATGGTTTAGGTTTTTAGATTAAAGCGGTAAAACAAAATCATTTTGCGACGCCCTCTCACCCGAAGGTGAGAGGAGCACCAGATTCGCCGAAGCGGATCTTAGTGATTATCTTCGTGTGCCATCGACAGGTAGACGATGGTCAACATCATGAAGATGAACGCTTGCAAGGTGATGATCAGGATGTGGAATACAGCCCACGCCCATTGCAGCACCACGCCCAGACCGCTAAGCCAAAGCAGGCCGCTGCCGAACATCACGGCGATCAGGATAAACACCAGCTCGCCAGCGTACATGTTGCCGAACAGACGCAGAGCCAACGAAATAGGCTTGGCAATCAACGTCACGAATTCGAGCAGGAAGTTCACCGGAATCAGCAGCGCTTGAACAAAAATGTTCTTGCTGCCGAATGGGTGCAGGGTCAGTTCACCGATAAAGCCACCGATGCCCTTGATCTTGATGCTGTAGAAGATGATCAGTGCAAACACCGACAGGGCCATGCCCATGGTCGCGTTTGGATCAGTCGTCGGTACGGCACGGAACGGGAAGTGTTCATCGCCAGTGATCAAGATGGCCAACTGAGGAATCCAGTCAACCGGGATCAAGTCGATGGCGTTCATCAGGAACACCCACACGAAAATGGTCAGCGCCAGCGGTGCGATTACTGCACTGCGACCGTGGAAACTGTCTTTTACGCTGCCATCAACGAATTCCACCAGTACTTCAACGAAGTTCTGCAGTGCGCCTGGCTGACCGGAAGTTGCCTTCTTGGCCGCCATGCGGAATACGAGGATGAAAATCAGACCAACAAACAGCGACCAGCCGAGGGTATCGACGTGGAACGCCCAAAAGCCCATTGCTTTAGCTTCTGCAACGGTGTGGGCAAAGCCCCAGCCGCCATCAGGTAGCTGCCCAAAGGTCAGGTTCTGTAAGTGGTGCTGGATATAGCCCGAAGCGGTTGTTTCTGCCATGGTTGCCTCAAACGCCCTAAGGTCTCGAAAGTGTTGTTCTCATTAGCAGGGGAGCGAACCAACTGACCAGTTGGGTCAGCACGAAGACACCGAATACTGCTAACGGCGCCAATGGCTTCACACCTGCAAACGTCAGCGCGAACAGCACTGCCGTCAAAATTAACTTGCCTGCCTCACCGGCGTAAAACGACCGGACGATGGCTTGCGCTGCTCGGGCGCCGGAAAACCGAAAAGCCCTGTGAGCAAAATACACATTGGGTAGCAAAGCTATCAGGCCTCCGCAGAGTCCTGAATATCCGGCGACGACTCCATGCCATTGCCAGAGCCCCAGAGCAGCCAGCAATAAAACGACAAATTGAGCCAGCAAAACCGGAAAAACCGCCAAGCGATGGAACGGCAAGCGGTTTGGCGTGCGGGTTTCCATCACAACTGCTCCTCAAAGGTCGGCTACCAAAAACAGAAAACTTGGCATAATTTGTGCCGACAAAATGCGCGCAGAGTATAGGGGCGACGAAGCCCCTATTCAACTGTCAGGTAGTGATTTCCGACTGCGCGCTACATGAGGAATTGTTTCAGCGGATGTGAGCAAGCACTCCTTGCAGCTCATCCAGGGAATTGTAACCAATCACTAACTGGCCTTTTCCCTTCTTTCCGTGGCGGATCTGCACCGCAGAGCCCAGCCGCTCAGCCAGACGCTGTTCGAGTCTGGCAATGTCCGGATCGGTTTTAACCGGTTCCGCGGGTTCCTGTTTGCCACTCAACCACTGGCGAACCAGGGCTTCAGTCTGACGTACCGTCAGGCCTCGTGCGACAACGTGTCGCGCCCCTTCAACCTGCTGAGCATCAGGCAAACCGAGCAATGCCCGCGCATGACCCATTTCCAGGTCACCGTGGGACAGCATGGTCTTGATCACTTCCGGTAACGAAATCAATCGCAACAAGTTAGCCACAGACACCCGGGACTTACCCACAGCGTCGGCGACTTGCTGTTGAGTCAGCTGGAACTCTTGCTGCAAACGCTGCAAGGCGACAGCTTCCTCGATCGGATTGAGGTCTTCACGCTGAATGTTCTCGATCAACGCCATCGCAATGGCGGTTTCGTCCGGCACGTCTTTGACCATCGCCGGGATTGTGTCCTTGCCGGCCTGTTGGCTGGCGCGCCAGCGACGTTCACCGGCGATGATCTCAAAGCGGTTACCTTCGATCGGGCGCACCACGATCGGTTGCATCACGCCCTGGGTGCGGATCGAGCTGGCCAGTTCTTCAAGCGCCTGCGGATCCATGTCGCGACGAGGCTGGTACTTGCCGCGCTGGATCAGGTCCAGGGGCAGGTGCTGCAGTTCGCTTTGATCAACCTTGACCGCTTGCTCTTCCAGCGAGCTGACCGTAGGACCACTCAGGAGTGCATCCAGTCCGCGTCCGAGACCTCGTTTCTTGACGGCCATGGAAATTCCTTAAGTTGGCTGAGGCGTGCGGGTAGAACGACGTTGACGACGAACCAGCTCGCCCGCCAGGGCAAGGTAAGCAATCGCGCCACGGGAATTTTTGTCATACGCCAGCGCTGGCATGCCATAGCTTGGCGCTTCGGCCAGGCGGATGTTGCGCGGAATCACGGTGTCGTAGAGCTGCTCGCCGAAGTGTTCCTTGAGCTGCGCCGAAACATCGTTCATCAGGCTCAGGCGCGGGTCGTACATGGTGCGCAGCAGGCCTTCGATCTTCAGGTTCGGATTGAGCAGCTCGGCGATGCGCTTGATGTTATCCACAAGGTCGCTCAGGCCTTCGAGTGCAAAGTACTCGCACTGCATGGGGATAATCACCCCATCGGCCGCCACCAGGGCATTCAAGGTCAGCATCGACAACGACGGCGGGCAATCGATCAGGATGTAATCGTAGCTTTCGCGAACCGGGGCCAGCGCTGTACGCAGACGGCTTTCCTTCATCTGCATTTCGAGCAGCACGACTTCAGCCGCGGTCAAATCGCGGTTGGCGGGAAGCAACTGGTAACCACCGTGCTCGGAGATGTGCATGGCCTGGGCCAGGTCGCATTCACCGATCAACAGGTCGTAGACCGAATTCTCAAGACCGTGTTTATCCACACCGCTACCCATGGTGGCGTTGCCCTGTGGATCAAGGTCAATGAGCAGCACGCGGCGCTTGGTCGCGACCAGCGATGCTGCGAGGTTGATACAGGTGGTGGTTTTACCCACACCACCTTTTTGGTTCGCTATTGCGAATACCTTAGCCATTCTTGCTTGCGTTCCCAATCATGCCGTGCGGCGCAGTATCAGCAGATGGCGTTGGCCTTGGCAACCCGGAACGGTCAAGGCGTGTTCGCCATCGAGACGAAAATCAGACGGCAATGCTACCAGCTCATCGGCCGGATGAACGCCCTTCATTGCCAACCAGCGGGTTTCGCTGTTGCCAAGGTGGCGCGTCCAGTTGCTGAAGTTCTCCATGCTGCTGAAAGCCCTGGAAACAATTCCGTTGAAAGGCTGCTCAGGCTGGAATTCTTCGACGCGACTGTGGATAACTTGCAGGTTATCCAGCTTCAGCTCGAGTTTTACCTGGGTCAGGAAACGGGTTTTCTTGCCGTTGCTGTCCAGGCAGGTCACTTGCGACTCGGGAAACAGGATCGCCAGGGGAATACCCGGCATGCCGCCGCCACTGCCCACATCCAGCCAACGGCCATTTTCGATGAAGGGCATCACGCTCAGACTGTCGAGCAAATGACGCGACACCATCTCGTCCGGGTTACGCACAGCCGTGAGGTTGTAGGCCTTGTTCCATTTGATCAATAGGGCCAGATAACCCAGCAATTGCTGATGCTGATGCTCGGTCAGTGCGACGCCCAGCTGGCGTGCACCTGTGGATAACTCTTCGGCGTGTTGTGCGGTTACCAGCGAACTCAAGCGTTTTGCTCCAACGTGCGGCCAGCGCCGCGCTTTTTCAGGTGAATCATCAACAGGGAAATTGCCGCAGGGGTCACACCCGGGATACGCGAAGCCTGGCCCAGGGTCTCGGGACGTGTTGCGCCCAACTTGCTCTGAATCTCTTTCGACAGACCGGAGATGGTCGTGTAATCGATATCCACAGGCAGCTTGGTATTTTCACTGGCACGCAGACGGGCAATTTCGTCTTGTTGACGATCGATATAACCGGCGTACTTGGTTTTGATCTCAACCTGCTCGGCAACCAGCGGGTCTTCTGCCCCCTGCCCGGTCACTTCAACCAGGCCGGCGTAATCAATTTCGGGGCGGGTCAGCAGGTTGAGCAAATTGTATTCATGGGTCAGCGGTGTGCCGAACTTGGCAGCAATGGCATCACCCTGCTCGGTACCCGGACGAACCCAGGTACTTTTGAGGCGTTGTTCTTCCTGCGCGATGCTTTCGCGCTTGGTGCAGAAAGCCGCCCAACGAGCGTCGTCGACCAGGCCCAGTTCGCGGCCTTTTTCAGTCAAGCGCATGTCGGCGTTGTCTTCGCGCAGGATCAGGCGGTATTCGGCGCGGGAAGTGAACATCCGGTACGGTTCTTGAGTACCCAGGGTAATCAGGTCGTCGACCAATACTCCGATGTACGCCTCATCCCGGCGCGGGCACCAGCTTTCCTTGCCCTGTGCGAGCAATGCCGCGTTGGCGCCAGCCAGCAAACCCTGGGCGCCGGCTTCTTCGTAACCGGTGGTGCCGTTGATTTGCCCGGCAAAGAACAAGCCGCCAATCACTTTGGTTTCGAGGCTGTACTTCAGGTCGCGTGGATCGAAGTAGTCGTACTCGATGGCATAGCCCGGGCGCACGATATGGGCGTTTTCCATACCGCGAATCGATTGCACGATCTGGATTTGCACGTCGAACGGCAAGGAGGTGGAAATCCCGTTCGGGTACAGCTCGTGCGTGGTCAAACCTTCCGGCTCGATAAAGACCTGATGGCTTTCCTTGTCGGCAAAGCGATGGATCTTGTCTTCAATCGACGGGCAGTAACGCGGGCCAATACCTTCGATCACGCCTGAATACATCGGCGAACGATCAAGGTTGGAGGCAATGATTTCGTGAGTGCGGGCGTTGGTATGGGTAATCCAGCAGCTGACCTGGGCCGGGTGCTGTTCCTTGTTGCCCATGAACGACATGACAGGAATCGGTGTATCACCCGGTTGCTCGGTCATTACCGAGAAATCCACAGAACGGCCATCGATACGCGGTGGCGTCCCGGTTTTCAGGCGACCGACTCGCAGGGGCAGTTCACGCAGACGGTGTGCCAGGGCAATCGAAGGTGGATCACCGGCCCGACCGCCCGAGTAATTCTGCATGCCGATGTGGATAAGTCCACCGAGGAAAGTGCCTGTGGTCAGAACCACGGCATCAGCCATAAAACGCAGGCCCATCTGGGTCTCTACGCCACGGACTTGATCCTGTTCAACGATCAGGTCATCAGCGGCCTGTTGAAATATCCACAGGTTGGGCTGGTTTTCCAGGATTTCGCGTACGGCGGCCTTGTACAGGATGCGGTCGGCCTGTGCACGGGTCGCCCGTACTGCCGGGCCTTTGCGTCCGTTGAGTACGCGGAACTGAATACCGCCTTTATCGGTGGCTATCGCCATCGCGCCGCCAAGGGCATCGATTTCTTTAACCAGATGGCTTTTACCAATCCCGCCAATTGCAGGATTGCAGCTCATTTGCCCGAGGGTTTCCACGTTGTGGGTCAACAGCAGGGTTTTCACACCCATACGTGCTGAAGCAAGTGCAGCCTCGGTTCCGGCGTGACCGCCGCCGATGACGATCACTGCAAAACGGGAAGGGAAATTCACCACGCACCTCGTGCCTGTTACTAGGGGTTTTTTGGATAGACCGCGAAGTATAGGGACTTCGCCCTTCTTAAAGAACCCTTTGCACAAAATTTAACCAGCTGTGGATAAGGGCAAGATAGATAAATAAATAGAGAAGAAATTTATAAAGCTTTGTTTTTATGTTTATTTCTACTGAGGCTACTTTCTGTGGATAGATTACTACAGGCTATATTTTACGTACTGTACAGAGGATCAAAAGTCTGTGGTTATGCACTGATGAGGGGTTGGGATAAGTGCTTTAAGCCTGTGGGTAAAATAGGTGCTTATCCACAGGTGTGGTTATCTTCAGTTTTCAGACCTACTTACCCACTGACCTGAGGGCCAGTTATGCACAGGGCTTATTCCCGTGTTTGGGTGCTTTCGAGCCAATAAACAGGCAGCCGAAAAACGCTTGAAGGCGCAATCCGGCAAGCGGTCGGACGTTCGGTCAATGATTAATGTGATAAACGGTAGCCAACAGCCCCGTTAGACGGGGCAAAGCAGCCAGCCTGTGGGTGAGGCCTTGAGCCTGTGGGTAATTCCGATTGCGGCCAGAAACACATCATCGTGTGAGGTAACGATCAGAGTGCCCGGGTAATGCTTGAGCATGCTTTCCAGGGCTTGAACGGAAGGCAGATCCAGGTGATTGGCCGGTTCATCGAGCAGTAACAGCTGTGGTGGGGATTGTGTATAAAACACGCAGGCCATCGCCGCTTTCAAGCGTTCACCGCCACTGAGCCGATGGGATGGCAGGTTGATACGATCGGCATTGAGGCCCAATTGCGCCAGCCGGGTACGTAATTCTCCTTCACTCAGTTGCCGGTTAAGTGACTGCAACTGCTCAAGAACTGACCGAGCCGGTTCCAAAACGCCCAGGTGCTGGTCGAGGTAAGTGCTGGTGACCAGGGTCCTGGCCTGACCGGAAACAACCGTTAGTTGCCCGGCCAATACCTTGAGCAAGGTCGACTTGCCGCAGCCGTTCGGGCCGGTCAAGGCAATGCGCTGGCCTCGCGTAACGGCAAGATTGATCCTGCGCAGTTGTTGCGCCCCATAAGGCAGGCGGGCCTCTATCAACTCGGCAATTTGAGCCGGCGAGCCAGAGCAAGGCTGCGGCGCAGAGATAAAGATGGCCTGCTGCTCTTCTACCTGATTCGCAGCCTGACGGACCTGCACAGATAATTGCTCGCGAGCCGCATCCTGCTGTACCCGCAACTTACCGCTGCTGGCCTGGCTGCGCTCCTTTTGCCGGCCCAGCAAAATCTTCGCCTGATTGGCGTCAGCAGCCTGTTTCCGGCCACGGGATTGTTTGCGCTCAAGACTTTCCCTTTGCTCACGCAGGGTCTGTTCCTGACGCTTGCGCTCCAGCCGGTATGCCGCCAGCTGTTGTTGTGCCGCTTGCAGTTGCCCGGTTTTGGCCTGTGCATAAAACGAGTAACCGCCGCCGTAACTGGTGAGGCCCTGTGGTGACAGCTCAACGATGCGCTCCATATTTTCCAGCAAGGCGCGATCATGGCTGATAACAAGTAATCCTTCTGGCCACTGCTGCAACTGTTCATGCAGGGCAAGTCGATGCTGGTGATCCAGATGATTGGTGGGCTCATCCAGGATCAACAGGTCGGCTTTCGACAAAAAGGCGCCCAGCAGAGCCACGCGCATGGCTTCACCACCGCTGAGTGCTGATGCAGGAGTCGAAAGGGTCAGGTGTGCAAGCTTGTTGCGGCTTAGCTGATCGAGCAGTTGCTGGCGGATATTCCAGCGTTCGCCCACACAGTCAAAGTCCGCTTGGGCGCTGCTGCCCCGCTCTATTCGCTCAAGGGCGCTAATGACTGGTTGCACGCCAGCAAGCTCGGCAAGGGTGTGATTGGGGTCATGGCTGACTTGCTGCGTCAGGTAATACACCGTGCCATTACGGATGCAGTGGCCGGTTGAGGGCAAGAGATCCCCTGCCATGATGCGCGCCAATATGCTCTTGCCCACACCATTGCGCCCTACCAGGCCGGTGCGGCGCTGGTCGAGATGCAGATCAATATCTGAAAACAGGGAACTGCCATCGGGCAGATGATAAGAAACGCCTTGCAGCGTTACAGAGGTAACGTGAGCCATACGCACTCCAGAGATGCACAGATCTACCCCCTGTTGCAGGGGAATCAAGAACTGGCCGCAAGCATCGCGGCGGCATCAATGGCGCATCGGACTAATACCTCGTGTGAATGTGGATAACTGTAGCAGCTGCCGTAGGAACGATGCTGCGTTCGGCGACGTAGTCGTCGTAAATCCTGAGCTCCGGTTTTAACTGGCACACCACAGTGTCTGATTTTACGACGGCTGTGCCGCCGGACGCAGCCTCGTTCCTACGGCAGCTGCTACGAGGGTCATTTACCGATACAGAAGCTGGAGAAGATCCGCCCCAGCAGGTCATCCGAACTGAATGCCCCGGTAATTTCGCCAAGGGAATGCTGTGCCTGGCGCAAATCTTCGGCCAATAGCTCCCCGGCGCCCGCCAGGGTCAGTTGTGCCCTGCCATGCTCAAGTGCCTTGCTGGCGTGCTGCAATGCCTCCAGATGGCGGCGGCGTGCGCTGAAGCTGCTCTCCGAGGTCTGCTCATAGCCCATGCAGGCCTTGAGGTGTTCCCGCAGCAGGTCCAGGCCTTCTGTAGATCTGGCACTCAGGCTGATGGTGACATGGCCATCTTCACTGACTTCAAGGGCTACATTCTCACCGCTTAGATCCGCCTTGTTGCGGATCAAGGTCACCTTCGCCGGATCCGGGCGTTGTTCAAGAAACTCTGGCCACAGGGCAAACGGGTCATCAGCTTCCGGTGCCGTGGCATCAACCACCAGCAATACCCTATCAGCTTCACCAATGGCCTTGAGTGCGCGCTGCACGCCAATTTTCTCAACCTGGTCATCGGTGTCGCGCAGACCTGCGGTGTCGACAACGTGCAATGGCATGCCATCAATGTGGATATGTTCGCGTAACACATCACGGGTAGTACCCGCGATTTCGGTCACGATCGCCGCTTCACGCCCGGCCAGGGCATTGAGCAGGCTCGATTTTCCAGCATTGGGCCGCCCGGCAATCACCACGGTCATGCCGTCGCGCAGCAAAGCACCCTGGCCGGCTTCGCGCTGTACGGTGGATAACTCTTCACGAACCTTGTCGAGCATACCGAGCACATGGCCATCGGCGAGGAAGTCGATTTCTTCTTCCGGGAAATCAATCGCTGCTTCGACATAGATACGCAAACCGATCAATTGCTCGGTCAAGTTATGCACACGTTGAGAGAAAGCACCCTGCAAGGAACGTAATGCGTTACGCGCAGCCTGTGCAGAACTTGCCTCGATCAGGTCGGCAATCGCCTCGGCCTGGGCCAGGTCGAGCTTGTCATTCAAAAAGGCCCGCTCGCTGAACTCCCCCGGACGGGCCAAACGGCAGCCCAACTGGATGCAGCGCTGCAGCAGCATATCCAGAACAATCGGACCGCCGTGGCCCTGCAGTTCAAGGACGTCTTCGCCGGTAAAGGAGTTGGGCCCGGGGAAGTAGAGTGCTATGCCTTCATCCAGCACTTCGCGGTTGTCGCCGTAAAAAGGGCCGTAATGGGCATAGCGCGGTTTTAGTTCGCGTTCGCTGAACGCTTTGGCCGCAACACGGGCGAGTGGGCCGGAAATACGTACGATCCCCACACCACCTCGGCCTTGGGCGGTCGCTACTGCAGCAATAGTCTCTGCCGGAACACTCATAAAACAGGCCTCAAAACAAAAGTGACGGATAGCAAAACGCCCCACTAGGGGGCGTTTTGAGTGGTGCGTATCAGAGTAAGTTACTCAGCGACTTTTTTGGTAGCCGCTTCGACTTTACGCGTGATGTACCACTGTTGAGCGATGGACAGGCAGTTGTTCACAACCCAGTACAGCACCAGACCAGCCGGGAACCACAGGAAGAAGAAGGTGAAGATGATTGGCATCAGCTTCATCACCTTGGCCTGCATCGGATCCGGCGGAGTCGGGTTCAGACGCTGCTGGATGAACATGGTTGCGCCCATGATGATCGGCAGAATGAAGAACGGGTCTTTGATCGACAGGTCGGTAATCCAGAGCATGAACGGCGCCTGGCGCATTTCAACACTTTCCAGAAGTACCCAGTACAAGGACAGGAAGACCGGCATCTGCACCAGAATCGGCAAGCAGCCGCCCAGTGGATTGATCTTCTCTTTCTTGTACAGCTCCATCATCGCTTGCGACATTTTCTGGCGGTCATCACCGAACTGCTCTTTCAGAGCGGCCAGTTTTGGTGCCACAGCGCGCATGCGGGCCATCGACTTGTAGCTGGCGGCCGACAGAGGGAAGAAGATCCCTTTGATCAGCATGGTCAGGAAGATGATCGACCAGCCCCAGTTACCGACCAGGCTGTGGATATGTTGCAGCAGCCAGAAGATAGGCTGGGCAATGAACCACAGGATGCCGTAGTCAACCGTCAGTTCCAGGCCTGGGGACAACTCTTTGAGTACACCCTGGCTTTTCGGACCGGCATACAACGTAGCGCTGGTTTCAGCGGTTTTGCCCGGCTCAACAGTCAATGTTGGGCCAGTGAAACCGATGATGTAGTTGCCTTGGTTGTCTTTGCGGGTCTGAACGACGTTGTTATCGCCTTTCTGAGGGATCCACGCGGTCACAAAGTAGTGCTGCAACCAGGCAACCCAGCCGCCTTGTACGGTTTCTTTCAGCTGAGCCTTGTCGATATCTTTCATCGACACTTTTTTGTACGGCTCTGCACTTGTCCACAGGGCAGCGCCCAGGTAAGTCGCAGTACCGGTGGCGGTGCTGGAAGAAGGATCGGAGCTGGCATCACGCTTCAATTGCGCGAACAGGTTGCCGTTCCACGGCTTGCCGCTCTCGTTATCAATCAGATAGCTGACTTGTACATCGTACAAACCACGCTTGAGCGTGAAGCGTTTGATGTAGTTGATGCCGTTTTCGCTGAATTTCAGATCAACAACCAGTTGATCCTGACCTGGGGCCAGTTCGTAGGTCTTTTTCTCGGTGCTGAAAACAGGACGACCTGACGGACGGGCGTCCGGGCCATCAACGCCTGTCAGGCCACTTTGGGCCAGATAGGTGCGTTCGTTGCCGTTATCGAACAACTGGAAAGGAACATCCGGGTGATCCTGGCGACGTGGATAAAGCGGCAGACGCAGCTGGGCAATATCACCACCCTGTGGATCAATCGCGATATCCAGAACATCCGTTTTTACGTGGATGAGGTCTTTGCTTGCAGCCACCGGGGTTTCAGTCGGTGTGCTGGTATCGGTATTGGCGCTGGGTACATCGGCACTGTTTGCAACGTTGTTACCTGAAACCGTATCGGGCAAAGCCGGTGCGGTGGTGCTGGCGGCAACATTCTGAGTCGGCAGGGCAGCTTGGCCGTAGTCCTGGTTCCATTTCAGAACCATAACGTAGGACACGACTGCGAGAGCGACGATCAGGATCGTGCGTTTAATATCCATGATTACTCGGCCATCAAGAAGAACGGGAGGTAGGGATAGGTGGAACCGGGTCGTAACCACCGGGATTCCACGGGTGACAGCGACCTAAACGACGAAAGGTCAGCCAGCCGCCGCGCAGAAGGCCATGATTTTCGATGGCTTCCAACGCGTAGCAGGAACAACTGGGGTAGAAACGGCAGTGGCTGGCCATCAAAGGACTAATGGCATAACGATAAAACTGGATCGGAACGAGTGCCAGTTTACGCATCAGGACTGCCTACCCCTACAGTTTCGGTTTTAACCGCTGGAACTGGCGTGTTACGGGCCAGACGCTTCCAGAGTTTGCCGAAATGCTGAATCAATTCGGGGTTCTCTACGTCACCCAAACCTTTGCGCGCGACGATAACGATATCCCAACCAACCAGTAAATCCTGGTGGAGACGAAACGATTCACGCATCAAACGCTTAAGGCGATTGCGCTCAACGGAGAGCTTTACGCTCTTTTTCCCGATCACTAACCCCAGGCGGGGGTGATCAAGATCGTTGCTACGCGCAAGGAGCAGGAGATTTTTCCCCGGAACCTTGCCGGTGGGGGAGTCAAAGACTGCCTTGAAATGTCGGGGAGTGAGTAACCGCTTTTCCCGACTGAAGTCCTGACTCACCACCATTGTCTGATTATCAAACTGCCAGACGTGCACGGCCTTTGGCGCGGCGACGCGACAGGACTGCACGGCCGTTTTTAGTAGCCATGCGAGCACGGAAACCGTGAGTGCGGGCGCGTTTGATAGTGCTTGGTTGGAAAGTACGTTTCATGTCGTGCTACCTGGTTCGTCCACAACGGGCCGGAATGGCCCCCGTTTTAAGAGACCGGCGATTCTAGAGAATGCAAGCCGATAGGTCAATTTCCAACCAACGTTTACTGCTAAATAGATGTTTGCCGTTTTGCACCAGTCTTGTGCCTGCCAACTATAGAAATAAAAAAACGAAGTATTTAAAGCTCTTTTAAAGAACTTACTACTCTTATAGAGCCGTTCTGCTGTGGATAACTCTATGCAGCCCTTGTAGAGCAAGGTTTTCAGAGAACAGAAAGGTTGTCCACAAGCGGTGCTTTGCCTGTGCTGCACCCTCGGAAAAGCTGTGCATGAAAGGGCTACTTATCCACAGCCGTGTTATGCACAGAGTTTTACCCCCACTTGTGCAACGAGCTCAGGCCCGCTTATCCACAGACCTTATGCACATACCATTTGTCGCTTTGTTCACAGTAAAAAGCCTGTCAACGCCTTATATGCAGGTCAGCTACATGTGGATAAGTGGGGCGGCGGTCGCTACAATGGCGCCTGTTTTTGCCTCACCGGCTTTCAACTTAGGGGATATCCGTGTCAGTGGAACTTTGGCAGCAGTGCGTGGAGCTTTTGCGCGATGAGCTGCCTGCCCAGCAATTCAACACCTGGATCCGTCCACTACAGGTCGAAGCCGAAGGCGACGAGTTGCGTGTGTATGCACCCAACCGATTCGTTCTCGACTGGGTTAACGAAAAATACCTGAGCCGTTTGCTTGAACTGTTGAATGAGCACAGCAATGGCATGGCGCCAGCGTTGTCCTTGTTAATAGGCAGCAAACGCAGCTCGGCGCCTCGTGCTGCCCCCAATGCGCCCTTGGCTGCATCGGCTTCTCAGCAAGCCCCGGCGCCGAGCGCGCCTGCGCCTGCAGTCTCTGCACCCGCGCCCAAGCAGTCCGAGCCCGCCAGCGAAGAGCCTTCGCGTGCCAGCTTCGACCCGATGGCCGGCGCCAGCTCGCAGCAAGCACCCGTGCGCGCCGAACAGCGCACCGTTCAGGTTGAAGGTGCCCTGAAGCACACCAGCTACCTGAACCGCACCTTTACCTTTGAAAACTTCGTCGAGGGCAAGTCCAACCAACTGGCCCGCGCTGCGGCGTGGCAAGTGGCGGATAACCCCAAGCATGGTTACAACCCGCTCTTCCTTTATGGCGGCGTAGGTCTGGGTAAAACTCACTTGATGCACGCGGTGGGTAACCACCTGTTAAAGAAGAACCCGAATGCCAAGGTCGTATACCTGCATTCCGAGCGTTTTGTAGCTGATATGGTTAAAGCCCTGCAGCTCAATGCCATCAACGAGTTCAAGCGCTTCTACCGTTCGGTCGATGCTTTGCTTATCGATGACATTCAATTCTTTGCGCGTAAGGAACGGTCCCAGGAAGAGTTCTTCCACACCTTCAACGCCCTGCTTGAAGGCGGTCAGCAAGTGATTCTGACCAGTGACCGTTACCCGAAAGAAATCGAAGGCCTCGAAGAGCGTCTGAAGTCGCGCTTTGGCTGGGGACTGACGGTTGCCGTCGAGCCGCCGGAGCTAGAGACCCGCGTAGCGATCCTGATGAAGAAGGCCGATCAGGCCAAGGTTGATCTGCCCCATGATGCAGCCTTCTTTATTGCCCAGCGCATTCGCTCCAACGTGCGTGAGCTCGAAGGCGCGCTCAAGCGCGTTATCGCTCACTCGCACTTTATGGGCCGCGACATCACCATCGAGCTGATTCGCGAATCCCTAAAAGACTTGCTGGCGCTGCAAGACAAACTCGTCTCTGTGGATAACATCCAGCGCACCGTGGCCGAGTACTACAAGATCAAGATCTCGGACTTGTTGTCCAAGCGCCGTTCGCGCTCGGTAGCGCGACCACGCCAGGTCGCCATGGCACTGTCCAAGGAACTGACCAACCACAGCCTGCCGGAAATCGGCGATGTGTTTGGCGGTCGCGATCACACCACGGTTTTGCACGCATGCCGCAAGATCAACGAACTCAAGGAATCCGACGCGGACATCCGCGAGGACTACAAGAACCTGCTGCGAACTCTGACAACCTGATGACACCAGCGCAGCTTATTAAGGCAAGGGACTAGACCATGCATTTCACCATTCAACGCGAAGCCCTGTTGAAACCCCTGCAACTGGTCGCCGGCGTAGTAGAACGCCGCCAGACCTTGCCGGTATTGTCCAACGTGCTGTTGGTTGTCGAAGGCCAGCAACTGTCGCTGACCGGTACTGACCTTGAAGTCGAGCTGGTCGGTCGGGTGCAACTTGAAGAGCCGGCCGAGCCAGGCGAAATCACCGTGCCTGCGCGCAAGCTGATGGATATCTGCAAAAGCCTGCCCAACGATGCACTGATCGACATCAAACTTGATGACAACAAACTGGTGGTCAAGGCAGGCCGTAGCCGCTTTACCCTGTCGACGTTGCCGGCCAACGATTTCCCGACGGTTGAAGAAGGTCCGGGTTCGCTGACCTGCAGCCTGCAGCAGAGCAAGTTGCGTCGTCTGATCGAGCGCACCAGCTTTGCCATGGCCCAGCAGGACGTTCGTTACTACCTCAACGGTATGCTGCTGGAAGTGTCGGCCGGGATCATCCGTGCCGTAGCTACCGACGGTCACCGTTTGGCCATGTGCTCGATGAAAGCCGATATCGGCCAACCAGACCGTCACCAGGTGATCGTACCGCGCAAGGGTATCCTCGAGCTGGCGCGCCTGCTGACCGAGCCAGACGGCGAAGTGAGCATCGTTCTGGGTGCACACCATATCCGAGCGACCACCGGCGAGTTCACCTTTACCTCCAAGCTGGTAGACGGCAAGTTCCCGGACTACGAGCGCGTTCTGCCTAAAGGCGGTGACAAGGTGGTGATCGGTGACCGTCAGGCACTGCGTGAAGCGTTCAGCCGTACCGCGATCCTGTCCAACGAAAAGTACCGCGGTATTCGCCTTCAACTGGCCAATGGCCAGCTGAAAATCCAGGCCAATAACCCGGAGCAGGAAGAAGCGGAAGAAGAAGTTGGCGTTGATTACAACGGCGGCTCCCTGGAGATCGGCTTCAACGTGAGCTACCTGCTGGACGTACTGGGCGTCATGACCACTGAACAAGTGCGTCTGATCCTGTCGGACTCCAACAGCAGCGCCCTGGTCCAGGAGTCGGACAACGACGACTCGGCCTACGTTGTCATGCCGATGCGCCTGTAACTTATGCACAGCCCACGCTAGATGTCCCTCAGTCGTGTCACAGTCACCGCGGTGCGTAACCTGCACCCGGTGACCTTCTCCCCCTCCCCCCGCATCAATATTCTGTACGGCGCCAACGGCAGCGGCAAAACCAGCGTGCTGGAAGCTATCCACCTGCTAGGGTTGGCGCGGTCGTTTCGCAGTGTGCGGCTGAACCCCGTTATCCAGCATGAGCAGCAGAGCTGTACAGTTTTTGGTCAGGTAGAACTGGCAGAAGGCGGACACAGTGCACTGGGTGTCTCGCGGGATCGTCAGGGGGAGTTCCAGATTCGTATCGACGGCCAGAATGCGCGCAGTGCTGCGCAATTGGCCGAGATACTTCCGCTGCAATTGATCAACCCGGACAGCTTCCGACTTCTTGAAGGGGCCCCAAAGATCCGCAGGCAATTTCTCGACTGGGGCGTGTTCCATGTTGAACCGCGGTTCATGTCGACCTGGCAGCGGCTACAGAAGGCCCTGCGGCAGCGGAACTCATGGCTGCGGCATGGTACACTCGACGCCGTTTCACAAGCGGCCTGGGACCGGGAACTGTGCCTGGCCAGTGCTGAAATTGATGAATACCGCCGCGCCTACATCAAAGCCTTGAAACCAGTCTTTGAGCAGACCCTGAGCGAGCTGCTGGATCTCCAGGGGTTAACGCTGAGCTATTACCGTGGTTGGGATAAAGACCGTGAGCTGAGTGCTGTACTCGCCGCGTCTGTCCACCGGGACCAGCAAATGGGGCATACCCAGGCGGGGCCACAACGTGCTGATTTGCGCCTTAAGCTGGGTGCAAATAACGCCGCAGATATTTTGTCGCGGGGGCAGCAGAAGTTGGTGGTCTGCGCGCTGCGCATCGCTCAGGGGCACTTGGTCAGCCAGGCCCGGCGAGGCCAATGTATTTATCTGGTGGATGACTTGCCGTCCGAACTGGACGAGCAGCATCGCAACGCACTGTGTCGCTTGTTGGAAGACTTACGCTGCCAGGTATTCATTACCTGTGTAGACCACGAATTATTGAGGGAAGGCTGGCAGACGGAAACGCCAGTTGCCCTGTTCCACGTGGAACAGGGCTGTATCACCCAGACCCACGACCATCGGGAGTGAAGGCATTGAGCGAAGAAAACACGTACGACTCAACGAGCATTAAAGTGCTGAAAGGCCTTGATGCCGTACGCAAACGTCCCGGTATGTACATTGGTGATACTGACGATGGCAGCGGTCTGCACCACATGGTGTTCGAAGTAGTCGACAACTCCATCGACGAAGCGCTGGCTGGCCATTGCGACGACATCACCATCACGATCCACCCGGACGAGTCCATCACCGTGCGCGATAACGGCCGCGGTATTCCGGTTGACGTGCATAAAGAAGAAGGCGTATCTGCAGCCGAGGTCATCATGACCGTGCTGCACGCCGGCGGTAAGTTCGATGACAACTCCTACAAAGTATCCGGCGGCTTGCACGGTGTAGGTGTTTCGGTGGTAAACGCCCTGTCCGAACTGCTGGTCCTGACTGTACGCCGCAGTGGCAAGATCTGGGAACAGACCTACGTCCACGGTGTTCCTCAGGCGCCTATGGCTATTGTGGGTGAAAGCGAAACCACGGGTACGCAGATCCACTTCAAGCCTTCGGCTGAAACCTTCAAGAATATCCACTTTAGCTGGGACATCCTGGCCAAGCGGATTCGTGAACTGTCCTTCCTGAACTCCGGTGTGGGTATCGTCCTCAAGGACGAGCGCAGCGGCAAGGAGGAGCTGTTCAAGTACGAAGGTGGCCTGCGTGCATTCGTTGATTACCTGAACACCAACAAGAACCCTGTGAACCAGGTGTTCCACTTCAATGTTCAGCGTGAAGACGGCATCGGCGTAGAAATCGCCCTGCAGTGGAACGACAGCTTCAACGAGAACCTGTTGTGCTTCACCAACAACATTCCACAGCGCGATGGTGGCACGCACTTGGTGGGCTTCCGCTCTGCCCTGACGCGTAACCTCAACACGTACATCGAAGCTGAAGGCCTGGCCAAGAAGCACAAGGTCGCCACCACCGGTGATGACGCCCGTGAAGGCTTGACCGCGATCATCTCGGTGAAAGTGCCGGATCCAAAGTTCAGCTCGCAGACTAAAGACAAGCTGGTGTCTTCCGAAGTGAAGACCGCTGTTGAACAGGAAATGGGCAAGTTCTTCTCCGACTTCCTGCTGGAACACCCGAACGAAGCCAAGTTGATTGTCGGCAAGATGATCGACGCAGCCCGTGCTCGTGAAGCTGCACGTAAAGCCCGTGAGATGACCCGTCGTAAAGGCGCGTTGGACATCGCGGGCCTGCCGGGCAAGCTGGCTGACTGCCAGGAAAAAGACCCTGCTCTGTCCGAACTGTACCTGGTGGAAGGTGACTCTGCTGGCGGCTCCGCCAAGCAGGGTCGCAACCGTCGTACCCAAGCCATCCTGCCGTTGAAAGGTAAAATCCTCAACGTCGAGAAAGCCCGTTTTGACAAGATGATCTCTTCGCAAGAAGTCGGCACCTTGATCACTGCGCTGGGCTGTGGCATCGGCCGCGAAGAGTACAACATCGACAAACTGCGCTATCACAACATCATCATCATGACCGATGCTGACGTTGACGGTTCGCACATCCGTACCCTGCTGCTGACCTTCTTCTTCCGTCAGTTGCCGGAGCTGATCGAGCGTGGCTACATCTACATCGCCCAGCCACCGTTGTACAAAGTGAAAAAGGGCAAGCAAGAGCAGTACATTAAAGACGACGAGGCCATGGAAGAGTACATGACCCAGTCGGCTCTTGAAGATGCCAGCCTGCACTTGAACGAAGATGCCCCTGGCATCTCCGGTGAGGCACTGGAGCGTCTGGTGTACGACTTCCGCATGGTGATGAAGACCCTCAAGCGTTTGTCGCGCCTGTACCCTCAGGAGCTGACCGAGCACTTCATCTACCTGCCGGCTGTAAGCCTTGAGCAGTTGGGTGACCACGCTGCCATGCAGGACTGGATGGCCAAGTTTGAAGAGCGTCTGCGTCTGGTCGAGAAATCGGGCCTGGTCTACAAAGCCAGCCTGCGTGAAGACCGTGAGCGTAATGTCTGGTTGCCAGAGGTCGAACTGATCTCCCACGGCCACTCGACGTTCATCACCTTCAACCGCGACTTCTTCGGCAGCAACGATTACAAAACCGTTGTGACCCTGGGCGCTCAACTGAGCACCCTGCTGGATGAAGGCGCCTATATCCAGCGTGGCGAACGTCGCAAGCAAGTGACCGAGTTCAAGGAAGCACTGGACTGGTTGATGGCTGAAAGTACCAAACGTCACACCATCCAGCGCTACAAAGGTCTGGGTGAAATGAACCCGGATCAGCTCTGGGAAACCACGATGGACCCAAGCGTACGTCGCATGCTGAAAGTCACCATCGAAGACGCGATCGGCGCCGATCAGATCTTCAACACCTTGATGGGCGATGCTGTAGAACCACGTCGTGAATTCATCGAGAGCAACGCACTGGCAGTGTCCAACCTGGATTTCTGATCCTGTTTTGACCCGCAGTACCCAAAAAGGCCAACGCTCAGCGTTGGCCTTTTTTAATGGCTAAAAAATGACTATGGCGCCAGCAGCACCGCCCTCTCCTCGCGGCACAACTCCAGTAAAAAATCCCACACCACCCTCAACCTTACGGATTTGTGCAGTTCCCGGCGGGTGCTGATCCAGTAACTGCGTTGCACAGACTCGCCCGGCAATACACGCACCAGGTCGGGGTCGTCAGCGGCCATGTAGTTGGGCAATACGGCGATACCCAGGCCGGCGCGAGCGGCTTGTTGCTGGGCAATGACGCTGGTGCTGCGAAAGGTCACGGTCGGGGTGCGGCAGAAGGTATTGAGGAACAGCAGCTCCTGACTGAACAACAGGTCGTCGACGTAGCCGATCCAGTAGTGGTTGGCCAGATCGTCGCGGCTGTTCAGAGGCGGCGCCTTGTCCAGATAAAGGCGGCTGGCATAGAGCGCGAGCCGGTAGTCAGTGAGTTTGCGAGTTATCAACAGGTCGGCGTTGGGACGGTCCAGATGAATACTGATTTCTGCTTCGCGGTTGAGGATGCTGACGAAGCGCGGTACTGCGACCAGTTCCACCTCCAGACCTGGATAACGCTCAAACAAACCCCGCAGTCGCGAGGTGATAAACATGATGCCAATGCCCTCGGTGACACCCAGACGGATTTTGCCCAAGGGGGTGAGGGACTGGTTGATTTCTTCCTGGGCCAGCAGTGCGACGTTTTCCATCGCTTCGGCATGTTTGAGCAAGGCTTGCCCGGCCGGGGTCAGTTCGTACCCCTGGGCATATTGCACAAATAAAGCCGCGCCCAAGTGTTGCTCGATGCTCTCAATATGCCGTGCAACGGTGCTATGGGTGGTGTTCAGGCGCTTGGCGGCGGTGAGTAAACGTCCGCTGCGCTGCAACTCCAGGAAGTACCGCATGTCATTCCAGTCGAACATGATCAACCCCCAGAGCGCTACATCAGATGTGGCTTACGGATGACTGTGCAAAAACGCACAAGCCATGGGTGAAATCTCGCGTTTGCAACACGAAAATAATCAATAGGATGGTGTAGGACAAGAACAATAAATAAAAGGCGCGAGGTGATACATGCCATCAGCCAACAAGGTGTACGACTACATCATCGTGGGTGCCGGGCCTGCAGGTTCAGTGCTGGCCAATCGGCTGTCTGCCGATCCTCGCCACAACGTGTTGCTGCTCGAAGCGGGCGGGCAAGATAACTACCCCTGGATCCATATTCCTGTGGGTTACCTGTATTGCATCGGTAACCCGCGCACCGACTGGTGTTTCAAGACCGAAACCCAGGCCGGTTTGCAAGGTCGCAGCCTGAGCTACCCACGGGGTAAGGTCTTGGGCGGCAGCTCGTCCATCAACGGCATGATTTATATGCGCGGCCAGGCGGGTGATTACAACCGCTGGGCCGAGTTGGGCAATTCGGGCTGGGGCTGGGATGACGTATTGCCATTGTTCAAACGCAGCGAAAAGCACTTTGCCGGCAATTCTGAGCTGCATGGCAGTGAAGGTGAGTGGCGGGTTGAGCAGCAGCGCTATTCATGGCCGATTCTCGACGCGTTTCGTGACGCCGCCGCGCAAAGCGGAATTGCCAGCGTCAGCGATTTCAACGGTGGCGATAACCAGGGCTGTGGATACTTTCAAGTCAACCAGCGCTCCGGTGTGCGCTGGAATGCCTCAAAGGCTTTTCTGCGGCCAATACTCAAGCGCCCCAACCTGACGGTTTTGACCGACGTGCAAGTCGACAAAGTGCTGCTTGAAAACGGCCGGGCCACCCAGGTCAGTGCGCGCTGGCAAGGCGCACAGCATACCTTCACGGCCGGTTGCGAGATTATCCTTTGCGCCGGTTCGATTGGCTCTCCTGGCATCTTGCAGCGCTCGGGTATTGGCCCGCGGCCTTTGCTCGAAAGCCTGGGGATAACTGTGCTGCATGAGCTGCCCGGGGTGGGGGGGAATTTGCAGGACCACTTGCAGTTACGCTTGATCTTCAAACTGACCAAGGCCCGAACCCTCAACCAGGTCGCCAATAGCGTGTGGGGTAAAGTCGGCATGGGCCTGCGATATGCCTACGACCGCAGTGGTCCTTTGGCGATGGCCCCCAGTCAGCTGGGGGCGTTCGTCAAATCCGACCCTGATCAGTTATCTGCCAACTTGCAATACCACGTCCAGCCGCTGTCCCTTGAGCGTTTTGGCGAGCCGCTGCACACCTTCCCGGCCTTTACCGCCTCGGTGTGCAACTTGCGACCAAAAAGCCGGGGGCGCGTGGATATCCGTTCGGCAAACCCGGATGACGCACCGCTGATCGACCCCAATTACCTGAGCCACCCTGATGATCTCAAGGTAGCAGCCGATGCCATACGCCTGACTCGGCGTATCGTGGCCAGCGCAGCTCTGCAGGCCTTTACCCCTGAGGAATATCTGCCAGGCAAGGACTTGCAGACCGAACAAGAGCTGTACGACGCAGCTGCCCGTATTGGTACGACGATTTTTCACCCCGTGGGCACTTGCCGCATGGGCCAGGACGCCGAGGCAGTGGTCGATGCCCAATTGCGCGTTCATGGGGTACCGGGTTTGAGGGTGGCAGACGCTTCGATCATGCCCAGCATCGTGTCGGGTAATACCTGTTCTCCGACCCTGATGATTGGCGAAAAAGCCGCGCAGCTGATTTTGCAGGCTTCGCTTGAAACACCGCAGTACACAGCAGGCGTTAACCGCACGGCAGCTATACCGGTCGCCTGAAGGCGATCGTGGTTTCGGGCGCAGTCATCCGGAACCGGCAGTGGACAACAACAATAATCACTGTGGCCCATAGGGCCGAGGACTTTGCACATGTCAGACGCACTTGCACAACAGGCGGCTACCGTCAAAGGAACGACCGGGCGCGAAGAGCGCAAAATCATTTTTGCGTCATCCCTCGGGACCGTTTTCGAGTGGTATGACTTTTTCTTGTATGGCGCTTTGGCCACCGTGCTCAGCAAGCAGTTCTTTGCTGGGGTCAACGACACCACGGCGTTTATTTTTGCCTTGATGGCCTTCGCCGCAGGCTTTTTGGTGAGACCCTTCGGGGCACTGGTGTTCGGTCGATTGGGTGACATGATCGGGCGTAAATACACCTTCCTCATGACCATCATCTTGATGGGTTTATCGACCTTCGCTGTCGGCCTGTTGCCGACCTACGCCAGCATCGGTATCGCTGCCCCGATCATGCTCGTGGTATTGCGCATGCTCCAGGGGCTGGCGCTGGGCGGTGAATACGGCGGTGCAGCCACTTACGTGGCTGAACACGCCGCACCGGGCAAGCGTGGCTTCAACACCAGCTGGATTCAATCGACTGCCACCTTGGGTTTGTTGTTGTCGCTGCTGGTGGTGCTGAGTTGCCGGTACCTGACCGGTGACCAGTTTGAAGTCTGGGGCTGGCGCCTGCCGTTTCTGCTGTCCATCGTGCTGCTGGGCATCTCGACCTGGATTCGCATGAGCATGCACGAGTCGCCAGCGTTCGTGAAAATGAAAGCCGAAGGTAAAACCAGCAAGTCGCCGATCCGCGAATCGTTCGGTAAATGGGAAAACCTCAAGATCGTGCTGATTGCCCTGTTCGGTATCAACGCTGGCCAGGCGGTAACCTTCTATACCGCGCAGTTCTATGTGCTGTTTTTCCTGACACAGATGCTCAAGATGGACCCGGCCCAGGCCAATCTCTTACTGATTATCAGCGTAGTAATCGGGGCACCGTTCTTTATATTCTTCGGCTGGCTGTCTGACCGTGTGGGGCGCAAGCCGATCCTGATGCTTGGCCTGTTATTGGCCACAGTCCTGTACTTTCCGCTGTTCAAAGCATTGAGCCATTACGCCAACCCGCAGATTGATACCGCCAGCCGTCAATCACCGATTGTGGTCATGGCCGACCCGGGCACCTGCACCTTCCAGTTTGACCCGGTAGGCAAGGCACGTTTTGACAGCCCGTGCGACAAGGTTAAAACCTTCCTGGTGAAGCAGGGCTTGCCGTATACCTCACAGTCGGCTGCACCGGGCGCTGAAGTTCAAGTGTCGGTAGGTGAACAGAAAATCAGCGGTTTTGACGAAGCGGCCATGCGCGCAGCGATAACCGAAGCGGGTTACCCGGCCAAGGCTGATCCAGGCGCGGTCAACCAGCCAATGGTTGTACTGGTGATGGTACTACTGACACTCATTGCCACCATGACCTACGGCCCACTGGCAGCCGTGATGGTAGAGCTGTTCCCGACTCGCATCCGCTACACCTCAATGTCCCTGCCCTACCATATCGGCAACGGCTGGTTCGGTGGTTTTCTGCCCACCGTGTCGTTTGCACTGGTGGTCTACACCGGGGATATCTTCTATGGCCTGTGGTACCCGGTGGTGATCACCGGGGTCAGCCTGGTGGTGGGCATGCTGTGCCTCAAGGAAACGAGGAATGTGAATATCGACAAGGTCTAAGTAACCCGCCTTCCCTTTGAGCGAGCGGTGGAGCGAAGAGCCCCACCGCCTTCCACATTCCCGAACTTGAACGTGGCAATAAAGCCCCATTCAATAACCTGCCCCTCTGTTGTTGTGGTCGGGTCGTCCAAAGCTTTGGACAAGGGCTCATACAAAGTCTCTGGAACCCGCTTTGCTGATAATCCTACTTATAGCCTAGAACGATCATCAGCGAATAAGGAACTCTGTATGTTGCAACTTATCTCACTCTCTCCTAGGGCATTCGACGGTCCATTGGAAAGCTTCGAACCTGTCCAACATCGACTGGACTCAAAGAGTAATTACTTTATCCATGACTATTTAAAGTTGCACGGCGAGAATATTGGCCGACATGCTGATCTTTCCAAAGTACTGACCTATCACTGCGACTCGGATTCTTTTTCAATCAGCAATGAGTACAAGGAACGCTTGATTGCCGATATGGTGGGCCTCGCCAAGGACGTTTCACGAAAGCTTCCCAACGCCGTTTTTATAGAAAAACTGTGCGATTGGTATAGAAACGCGACAACGATCAATAAACAATCCGTTGCGACTGATGTCACTGCTCACCTCAGCAGAAAGGGTAATGACATCGCCACTATGATCATGGAGGTGAATCCAGATTTGGGCCGCGGTTCGAACAAGCTCAAGGTTTTGGATATCGGCGGAAATGACGGCAAGCTGACGTCCTATGTATCCGCCAGTCTGGCCGAGGCCAGCGGCATATATGTCGAGCCCTATGTCCTGGAAGTCGATACTGAAACAGGATGGGACGAAAACAGCAAAACGGTGCAACTCGAGAGTCGCAAGAATTGTGCATCCGTTAAAAAGATCATTTATGACGGCACTAGCATGAGCAGCGGCAAAGTGGCAGGGAGCGATTGTGCAAACCCATTAGTGGAAGGTGGAAAGTTTGATTGCGTCATGTATCAGCATTCACTGCATCACTTCCCCTCCGACGGGGTGCAACAATACAGTATCAAACAAGCCGCCGATCTGCTCAAGGAGGGGGGCGTACTGAGCATCACCGAGCACTCCAGTCGCCTGAGCGGAGATGATATCGACCTGATGCATGTGGTCATTGAGTTGTATAAGAAGCTCCATGAAAACCCGGATATATCGCCCGCACAACTGGAGCGAACCTACAATCAATATATGGAAGCTGAAACACCTGCCAATTATATGTCCCAAGAAAGACTGATCGCCATGGCCACCAATGCTGGATTTACCCCGGTGACGGTCACCCCTACGAGTCCGGGCCCAGACAATGCGTATTTGATAAACTTCGTCAAAGGTGATCAAAAGATGATCGAAAAAACCAGACAGCTGGAAAATCTGGTGTATCCGGCGTCAACCCTCAAGGCCGATCAGTTGAAGTACCAGACCACGTTCATCCCGCATCTGACACGCAGCAATAGCTTTTCCTGACAGCAATGTTGGTTAGGTTGCGATGAATCCAGATATCTTGAATTTACCAAGGTGCAGGATGGCCGCGCGGTAGAAGCAATGAATCGACAGGCACAAAAAACCGGCTGATATAAGCCGGTTTTTTTTGCGCTTAGAAAAACTTATGCACGTATTTAGGTGAAAACTTACAGTCTGAAATAAGCATGAAAATCATAGGCTTACGTCTGTTTTTTCACAAAAAAAGAAAACTTGTGCACAAGTTATCCACAATTTGCTTAGTTCACAATCGTTTCAGAAGGTTTAGCTATAGGAGGCAACGAACCCATGTCGCGCTGAGCCTGCTCGTTCCAGGCCTGTACCCGGTCGTTCAGCTCGGCAATGGCCCGTGGACCGCTGCCGTTGGCGTACATCGGTTCACCGATGACCAGCTCGATGGTGCCAGCCTTTTTCGCCCAGCCCGTCTTGGGCCAGAACTTGCCCGCGTTGTGGGCAATCGGTAGTACCGGTAGTTCGGCGTTGACCGCCAGGGCCGTGCCTCCCCGGGAAAATTTTCCCACCTGGCCAAACGGCACGCGGGTGCCTTCCGGGAAGATCAGCACCCAAATGTTGTCCTTGAGCAGCTCATCACCCTTTTTTGCAATGTGCTTGAGCGCAGCCTTGGGGTTGTCACGGTCGATGGCAATCGGGCGCAGCATCGCCATCGCCCAGCCAAAAAACGGCACATACAGCAATTCGCGTTTGAGTACCTGGCTCAACGGCTGAAAGTAGGCCGAGAGAAAAAACGTCTCCCAGGTACTTTGGTGGTTGGCCAGAATCACGCACGGTCGTTGCGGGATGTTTTCTGCGCCCGTAACCCGAACGTCAATTTTCAAGAACACCCGTGTCAGCCACAGCGCGCAGCGGCACCAGTAAACATTGATAAACCGATAGCGCGCACGGAATGGCAAAAACGGAGCGACAAAAAAGCTCAGCGAGCACCACAGCAGAGAGCTGGTGCCCAGCAGCAGGTAAAAGAAGAAGGTTCTGATGGCCTGCAGTATCGACATAGCGGCTTTTACCGTTGCGGATAAAGCATAAGGGAACAGGCCAGCGCATAACGTGCAGGCCAGTGTTCGAACATGCTTTATTTGTGGATAAGTTCTGCGGCGACTGCCGCCAGATCGTCAAATACTAGAGTATTAACCGGTAACTCTTTGGCCAATGTCTGTAGGCCCTTTCCGGTTTTTACCAAAACTGGCTGAGAATCGACGGCTTGCGCAGCCTGCAAGTCACCCAAACTGTCACCGACGAACCAACATTGGGCCAAATCAACGCCGTAATGGTTGGCAATCGTTTGCAACATGCCAGGTTTGGGCTTACGGCAAGCGCAACCCGCGTCAGGTCCGTGTGGGCAATAGACAATCAATCCGACCTCGCCACCCTGCTCTGCCACCAGCGCCCGCAAGCGGGCGTGCATGGCGTCCAGCGTGGCAACATCATAGTAGCCGCGGGCAATGCCGGACTGGTTGGTCGCGATGGCGACTGTCCAGCCGGCCTTGCTCAACTGCGCAATGGCCTCGATCGCGCCGGGCAGTGGTTGCCACTCCTCGACTGACTTGATGTAAGCGTCGGAGTCGTAATTGATTACTCCGTCCCGATCGAGAATCAGCAGTTTCAACGGCAACCCCTCAGCCCAGCAGTGAAATATCGGCAACACCCAGGAACAGGCCACGCAGACGGGCCAGCAAGGCGTAGCGGTTAGCCCGCACGCTCGGGTCTTCTGCGTTGATCATCACCGCTTCGAAGAACGCATCCACCGGCTCGCGCAACGAGGCCAGACGGGTCAGGGCTTCGTTGTACTGACGGGCAGCAGCCATTGGCTGTACGGCCTCGTCGGCCTTCTGGATGGCCGAGAACAGCGAGAACTCACAGGCATTGTCGAAATAGCGGGCTTCAACGTGGGTCGAAACCGTGCCTTCAACCTTGCTCAGCAGGTTCGAAACGCGTTTGTTCACGGCGGCCAGTGCAGCGGCTTCCGGCAACTGGCGGAACGCTTGTACGGCTTGCACGCGCTGATCGAAGTCCAGCGCCGACGTTGGGTTGAGGGCACGTACCGACAGGTAAGTGGCCACGTCCACGCCTTCGTCTTCGTAACGCGCCCGCAGACGGTCGAAGATGAATTCCAGAACCTGATCCGCCAGACCGGCCGACTTGATCTTGGCCCCAAAAGCGCTGACAGCGAATTTCACTGCTTCAGTCAGGTCGAGGTCGAGTTTCTTGTCGATCAGGATGCGCAGGATACCCAGCGCTGCACGACGCAGTGCGTACGGGTCTTTGCTGCCTGTAGGCAACATGCCAATGCCGAAAATACCCACCAGGGTGTCGAGCTTGTCGGCGATGGCCACTGCAGCACCGGTCAGGGTGCTCGGCAACTCCGCGCCCGCGCCACGCGGCATGTACTGCTCGTTCAACGCCAGGGCGACGTCTTCAGGCTCGCCGTCATTCAGCGCGTAGTAGTAACCGGCAATGCCTTGCATCTCCGGGAACTCACCGACCATTTCCGTGGCCAGGTCGCACTTGGACAGCAAACCGGCACGGGCGGCACGCGGTGCGTCACCGCCAATGCGCGGGGCAATGAATGCCGCCAGTTTCGAAACACGCTCAGCCTTGTCGTAAACACTGCCCAGTTGGGCCTGGAATACCACGTTTTGCAGACGCAGGTTGAAGCTCTCGAGTTTTTGCTTCTTGTCTTGCTTGAAGAAGAACTCGGCATCGGTCAGGCGCGGGCGAACCACTTTCTCGTTACCCGAGATGATCTGCTGCGGGTCTTTGCTCTCGATGTTGGCCACGGTAATAAAGCGCGGGAGCAATTTGCCATCGACGTCCAGCAGGCAGAAGTACTTCTGGTTGTCCTGCATGGTGGTGATCAGGGCTTCTTGCGGGACGTCCAGGAAGCGCTCTTCAAACGAGCACACCAGCGGCACCGGCCATTCAACCAGCGCGGTCACTTCGTCGAGCAGGGCCGGCGGCACGATAGCGCTGCCTTCCTGCATCGTCGCCAGCTCGGCCACACGCTTGGAAATCAGCTCGCGACGCTCAAAGAAATCGGCCAGCACGTAGGCTTTGCGCAGGTCTTCGGCGTAGTTGGCCGGGGCGCTGATGCGCACGTTTTCCGGGTGATGGAAGCGGTGGCCACGGGACTCACGACCGGCTTTTTGCGCAAGGATCGTGCAATCGATGACCTCGTCGCCCAGCAGCATGACCAGCCACTGGGTTGGACGTACGAACTCGACCTTGCGCGCGCCCCAGCGCATACGCTTGGGGATCGGCAGGTCATTGAGCGAGTCTTCAACGATGGTCGGCAGCAGGCTGGCGGTCGGCTTGCCGACGATCACCTGGCTGAAACGCAGTTTCGGGCCGCTCTGGTCGATTTCGCTCAGCTCAACACCGCATTTTTTGGCAAAGCCAAGGGCTGCCTGGGTCGGGTTGCCTTCGGCATCGAAAGCAGCTTGACGTGGCGGGCCGTCGATATTGATGCTGCGGTCAGGCTGCTGGGTTTCCAGCTGGGTCAGCAGAACGGCCAGGCGGCGCGGTGCGGCGTAGACTTTTTTCGCGCTGAATTTCAGACCGGCTGTTTGCAGGCCTTTTTCAATCCCGGCGAGAAATGCATCAGCCAGGGTATTGAGGGCTTTTGGTGGCAGTTCTTCAGTGCCCAGTTCAACCAGAAAATCTTGAGCACTCATTGTGCTGCCTCCAACTTAGCCAACACTTCATCACGTAAATCCGGCGGAGCCATCGGGAAGCCCAGCTTGGCGCGAGCTTCAAGGTAGGCCTGAGCCACCGAACGCGCCAGGGTACGCACACGCAGGATGTATTGCTGACGCGCGGTCACGGAAATGGCGCGGCGGGCATCCAGCAGGTTGAACGTGTGGGATGCCTTGAGCACCATTTCGTAGCTTGGCAACGGCAGCGGCTGGTCGAGTTCGATCAGGCGCTTGGCTTCGCTTTCATAGAAATCGAACAGTTCGAACAGTTTGTCGACGTTGGCGTGTTCGAAGTTGTAAGTCGACTGCTCGACTTCGTTCTGATGGAACACGTCGCCGTAGGTCACTTTGCCGAACGGGCCGTCAGTCCATACCAGGTCGTAGACAGAATCCACGCCCTGCAGGTACATAGCCAAACGCTCAAGGCCGTAGGTGATTTCGCCGGTAACCGGGTAGCACTCAATGCCGCCTACTTGCTGGAAGTAGGTGAACTGGGTGACTTCCATACCGTTGAGCCAGATTTCCCAGCCCAGACCCCAGGCGCCCAGTGTTGGCGATTCCCAGTTGTCTTCTACGAAACGGATATCGTGGACCAGTGGGTCCAGGCCGATATGTTTCAGCGAACCCAGGTACAGCTCCTGGAAGTTTGGCGGGTTTGGCTTCAAAACCACCTGGAACTGGTAGTAGTGCTGCAAACGGTTCGGGTTTTCGCCGTAGCGGCCGTCAGTCGGACGACGACTGGGCTGCACATAAGCGGCGTTCCAGGTTTCCGGGCCCAGAGAGCGCAAAAACGTGGCGGTATGGAATGTGCCGGCGCCCACTTCCATATCGTAGGGCTGAAGCACCACACAACCTTGCTCGGCCCAGTATTGCTGGAGGGCGAGGATCAAGTCTTGGAAGGTACGCACTGCTGGCGTAGGCTGGCTCACAAATTCACCTGTTTCTTGGGCTGCGATTTAAAGAGCGGGAGTATACCCGATTCGGTCGCCCCTCCACCCCCTGGAGCCTATATGCCACGTTGCTTCTGGTGTTCAGAAGATCCGCTGTATGCCGCTTATCACGATCAAGAGTGGGGCGTGCCGTTGCGCGATGCGCATGGGCTGTTCGAGTTGTTATTGCTCGAAGGGTTCCAGGCAGGTTTGTCATGGATCACGGTTTTGAAGAAGCGCGAGCACTATCGCAAGGTCATGTTTGGCTTTGATGTGCAGCGTTTGGCAGTTATGACGGACACTGAAATCGAGGTTTTGTTGCAGGATCCGGGGATTATCCGCAACCGTCTCAAGGTGGCCGGAGCACGACGCAATGCCCGGGCCTGGCTGGCTCTGGACAACCCGGTGGAGTTTTTATGGTCGTTTGTGGGTGGTAAACCGAAGATCAACCACTTTACTGAACGCCATGAATTCCCTGCGGTGACGCCAGAGGCCGAAGCCATGAGCAAAGGCCTGAAAAAAGCCGGTTTTACGTTCGTCGGCCCGACCATTTGCTACGCCTTTATGCAGGCCAGCGGCATGGTTATGGACCATGCCACGTATTGCGACCGTTACGCGGAACTGGCCAACGGCGGTTAGAATGTCTTTTTTCGCCACACGCATAACCCGTAGCAGCTGCCGAAGGCTGCGTCCGGCGGCGCAGCCGTCGTGAAGTCAGGCCCTGCGATGTGTCAGTAAAATCAAGCACTCAGCATTTACGATTGCTTCGCAATCGGACGCAGCCTTCGGCAGCTGCTACGAGTGCTTTCGAGAGATTATTCTGTGGAAAAGTTTAAAGGCGCCTTGCTGGTCGGGGCTTTGCGATTGTTTGCCATGCTCCCGTGGAGCGCGGTGCAACGCGTGGGCTCGGCCATTGGCTGGTTGATGTGGAAACTGCCTAATCGTTCGCGCGATGTGGTGCGGATCAACCTGGCCAAATGCTTCCCCGAAATGGACCCGGTCGCCCGTGAGCAACTCGTGGGCCAGAGCCTCAAGGACATCGGTAAAAGCCTGACCGAGAGCGCGTGCGCCTGGATCTGGCCGGCCCAGCGTTCGATTGACCTGGTGCGTGAAGTCGAAGGTCTGGACGTGCTCAAGGACGCCCTGGCCTCAGGCAAGGGCGTGGTAGGCATCACCAGCCATCTGGGCAACTGGGAAGTGCTCAACCACTTCTATTGCAGCCAGTGCAAGCCGATCATTTTTTACCGCCCGCCCAAGCTCAAGGCTGTGGATGAATTGCTGCAAAAGCAACGCGTTCAGCTGGGCAACCGCGTGGCGGCATCGACCAAAGAAGGCATCCTGAGCGTGATCAAGGAGGTGCGCAAAGGTGGTCAGGTGGGCATTCCGGCAGATCCGGAGCCCGCTGAGTCAGCCGGAATTTTTGTGCCGTTCCTCGGCACGATGGCCCTGACCAGCAAGTTTGTGCCCAATATGCTGGCGGGCGGCAAAGCGGTGGGCGTGTTCCTCCACGCATTGCGCTTGCCCGACGGTTCGGGTTTCAAAGTGATTCTGGAAGCGGCGCCCGAAGAGATGTACAGCACCGATACGGCGACCTCGTGCGCGGCCATGAGCAAGGTGGTCGAGAAGTATGTGCGGGCGTACCCGAGCCAGTACATGTGGAGCATGAAGCGCTTCAAGAAGCGTCCGCCGGGTGAGGCGCGCTGGTACTGACCAGACATGCATCCCGTGGGAGCGAGCCTGCTCGCGAAGGTTTCACAAGCGCCGCGATTATCTAACGATCTTCGCGAGCAGGCTCGCTCCCACATCAAGTTCCCAATATGAAGCTGGATGAATTACTGCGACTTATCCAGCTTCTTCAAAAACACCGTCATTTCTTTCTCGGCCTGCTTGTCGCCATGGGCCTGAGCCGCTGCAATCCCCTGCTCCCATGCCGCCCGCGCTGCCGCACGATCCCCCGCCGCCAGCTGCGCCTTGCCCAGCAGCTTCCAGGCCGCCGAATACTTGGGGTCAAAGCCGACGCAACGCTGCAGATGCTCCGCCGCTTTCAAGTTATCCCCAAGGTCCAGATAGCCCTTGCCCAGGCCAAAGCGCAGCAATGAGTTATCCACACCCTTGGCGAGCATCTTTTCCAGTGATTCCAGCATCCCTGACTCCTTAGAAAAAACTCAAGCCCACATGAAACAGCTTCTCTACGTCGCGAATATGCTTTTTATCCACAAGGAACAGGATGACATGGTCGCCGGCATTGATGACGGTAGAGTCGTGGGCGATCAGCACTTCTTCGTCGCGAATGATCGCGCCAATCGTGGTCCCCGGTGGCAAGTTGATTTCACCGATGCTGCGGCCAATCACCTTGCTCGACTTGGAGTCACCGTGGGCGATGGCTTCGATGGCCTCCGCCGCACCGCGGCGCAGTGAGTGCACACTGACGATATCGCCACGGCGTACGTGGGCCAGCAAGGTGCCGATGGTGGCCAGCTGCGGACTGATGGCGATATCGATTTCGCCACCCTGGATCAGGTCCACATAGGCCGGGTTGTTGATGATGGTCATCACCTTCTTCGCGCCCAGGCGCTTGGCCAGCAGCGAGGACATGATATTGGCCTCGTCATCGTTGGTCAGGGCCAGGAACACGTCGGCATCGGCGATGTTCTCTTCGAGCATCAAGTCGCGGTCCGAGGCGCTACCTTGCAGCACAACTGTACTGTCGAGCGTGTCGGACAAATAGCGGCAACGTGCAGGATTCATCTCTATGATTTTGACCTGGTAACGGCTTTCAATGGCCTCGGCCAGGCGCTCGCCGATCTGTCCGCCGCCAGCAATGACAATACGCTTGTAGCTTTCGTCAAGGCGGCGCATTTCGCTCATTACTGCGCGAATATTGGCTCTGGCGGCGATGAAAAATACTTCGTCGTCAGCCTCGATGATGGTATCGCCACGGGGTGTAATTGGCCGATCGCGTCGGAAAATCGCCGCGACTCGTGTATCCACATTCGGCATGTGCTCGCGTAGCTGGCGCAATTGCTGGCCAATCAGCGGGCCACCGTAATACGCCTTGACCGCGACCAACTGCGCCTTGCCCTCGGCAAAGTCGATCACCTGCAAAGCACCGGGGTGTTCGATCAGGCGCTTGATGTAGTTGGTGACCACCTGCTCGGGGCTGATCAGCACGTCGACCGGGATGGCGTCGTTATCAAACAACTCCTCGCCGCGTGTCAGATAAGCCGCTTCTCGTACACGGGCGATTTTGGTCGGGGTGTGAAACAGCGTGTAGGCCACCTGGCACGCGACCATATTGGTCTCGTCGCTGTTGGTCACGGCCACCAGCATGTCGGCGTCATCTGCACCCGCCTGGCGCAGCACATTGGGCAGCGAGGCGCGGCCCTGCACGGTGCGGATGTCGAGGCGGTCACCCAGGTCGCGCAGGCGTTCGCCATCGGTGTCGACCACGGTGATGTCGTTGGCTTCGCTGGCCAGATGTTCTGCCAGCGTACCGCCGACCTGGCCTGCGCCGAGGATGATGATTTTCATGCCGTCATTTCCTGGAACCGTTAGCTGCGTGCGGCAGCGATCTTGATCAGTTTGGCGTAATAGAAACCGTCATGCCCACCTTCTTGCGCCAGCAACTGGCGGCCGTGGGGTTGTTTGATACCGAACTGACCGGCGATATCCAGCTCGCGGGCACCCGGTGTCCGGGCCAGAAACGCTTCGATCACCTCGGTGTTTTCGGTCGGCAGCGTCGAACAGGTGGCGTAAAGCAAGATGCCACCGACTTCCAGGGTTGGCCACATCGCGTCCAGCAGTTCGCCTTGCAGGGTGGCGAGTGCGGCGATGTCGTCCGGTTGGCGGGTCAGCTTGATGTCTGGATGACGGCGGATAACACCCGTTGCTGAGCAAGGCGCATCCAGCAAAATGCGCTGGAATGGTTTGCCGTCCCACCAGGTTGCGGTATCGCGGCCGTCAGCCGCAATCAACTCGGCACTCAGGCCCAGACGTTCAAGGTTCTCGCGAACGCGCACCAGGCGCTTGGCTTCCAGGTCCACGGCTACCACGCCGGCGAGCTTGGGCTCGACTTCCAGGATGTGGCAGGTCTTGCCGCCGGGGGCGCAGCAGGCGTCGAGTACACGCTGGCCCGGGGCCAGATCGAGCAAATCGGCAGCCAGCTGGGCGGCTTCGTCCTGCACACTGATCCAGCCTTCGGCAAAGCCTGGCAGATTGCGTACATCGCAGGCCGCAGCCAGCACGATGCCGTCCTGGCTAAAGGTGCAAGGTTGAGCTTCGATCCCTGCCTCGACCAGCAACTGCAGATACGCATCACGACTGTGATGGCGACGGTTGACCCGCAAGATCATCGGCGGGTGCGCATTGTTGGCTGCACAGATGGCTTCCCATTGCTCAGGCCAAAAAGCCTTCAGGGATTTTTGCAGCCAGCGTGGGTGCGCAGTACGCACCACCGGGTCACGCTCCAGCTCAGCCAGTAAGGCTTCGCTTTCTCGCTGTGCATTGCGCAATACGGCGTTAAGCAGGGCTTTGGCCCACGGCTTTTTCAGTTTGTCGGCGCAACCTACGGTTTCGCCGATGGCGGCGTGGGCCGGAATGCGGGTGTAGAGCAGTTGATACAAACCGACCAGCAGCAATGCCTCGACGTCAGCGTCGGCGGCCTTGAACGGTTTTTGCAGCAGCTTGTTGGCCAGCGCCGACAGGCGTGGCTGCCAGCGCGCGGTGCCGAAGGCCAGATCCTGGGTCAGACCGCGGTCACGTACCTCAACCTTGTCCAGTTGCAGCGGCAACGAACTGTTGAGCGATGCCTTGCCGTTGAGCACGGCAGTCAGGGCTTTGGCGGCGGCCAGACGAGGATTCATTGTGCGGCACCCAAAACTGTACCGACGGCGAATTTCTCACGGCGGCTGTTGAAAAAATCACTGAAGTTCAGCGCTTTGCCACCAGGCAATTGCAGGCGTGTGAGGCACAAGGCGCCTTCACCGCAACCCACGATCAGGCCGTCCTTGCTGGCGGCGAGAATCTGTCCCGGTGCACCTTGAGCGTCAGCCAGGTTTGCGGCCAGTACTTTGAGGGCTTCGCCATTGAGCGTGCTGTGGCAGATCGGCCACGGGTTGAAGGCGCGGATCAGGCGCTCCAGCTCAACGGCCGGGCGGCTCCAGTCGATGCGCGCTTCGTCCTTGTTCAACTTGTGGGCGTAGGTCGCCAGGCTGTCATCCTGGACTTCACCTTGCAGCGTCCCCGCCGCCAGACCGGCAATGGCCTGGATCACGGCCGGTGGGCCCAGTTCGGCCAGGCGGTCGTGCAGGCTGCCGCCGGTGTCATCGGCGGTGATTGCGGTCACGGACTTGAGCAGCATGGGGCCGGTGTCCAGACCCGCCTCCATACGCATTACGGTCACTCCGCTTTCACTGTCGCCGGCTTCGATGGCGCGCTGGATCGGCGCTGCTCCGCGCCAGCGTGGCAGCAAGGAGGCGTGGCTGTTGATGCAGCCCAGGCGCGGAATATCCAGCACCACTTGCGGCAGGATCAGGCCGTAGGCCACCACCACCAGCAGGTCCGGCTTGAGTGCAGCCAGTTCGGCCTGGGCCTCAGGGGCACGCAGGGTGGGTGGCTGCATCACTGTGATGTTGTGCTCCAGCGCCAGCTGTTTGACCGGGCTTGGCATCAGCTTTTGCCCGCGCCCTGCCGGACGGTCCGGCTGGGTGTAGACCGCGACGATCTCGTAAGGCGTGTCTAGCAGTGCCTTGAGGTGTTCGGCGGCGAATTCTGGGGTGCCGGCAAAGACGATGCGCAGTGGCTCAGTCATGGAATACTCACTTGGAATAGGGGGGCGCGGGAACTGACGGCAATGAGCCAGCGAACGGACCGGCTGGCTCATTTTCATGTGGGAGCGGGCTTGCTCGCGATGAGGGCTACCCGGTGTATCAGCAGAACCGTGTTGGCCCGATCGCGAGCAAGCCCGCTCCCACATCGGGTCCCTGCCAGTTCGGGAGTGTTGTGCGTTTTATGCCGATCAAGCGTTCTGGCGGTGCAGTTTTTCCAGTTTCTTCTTGATCCGGTCGCGCTTGAGCGTAGACAGGTAATCGACGAAGAGCTTGCCGTTGAGGTGGTCGCACTCATGCTGAATGCACACCGCCAACAGGCCTTCGGCGATCATTTCGAAAGGTTTGCCGTCACGGTCCAGCGCCTTGATCTTGACGCGCTGCGGGCGATCAACGTTCTCGTAGTAACCCGGTACCGACAGGCAGCCTTCCTGGTATTGGCCCATCTCGTCGGACAGGATCTCGAACTCGGGGTTGATAAACACCATCGGTTCGCTGCGATCTTCGCTCAGATCCATGACCACGATGCGTTTGTGCACGTTGACCTGGGTCGCGGCCAGGCCGATACCTGGCGCCTCGTACATGGTTTCAAACATGTCATCGATCAACTGACGGACTTCGTCGTCCACAACCGCCACGGGTTTGGCGATGGTACGCAGACGCGAGTCTGGGAATTCGAGGATGTTCAAAATAGCCATAAGTTTGTTTGGTGCACTGTGTGAAAGATTCAAAAACGGTTGTCAGGTGGGTCCTGGGGACTCGAGCAACCTGTGCAAAACGTCTCCTTCAGAGAGAGCCCGCTCGGGCTCAGGCGTTTCACGCGAGAGCACATAATAAAGGGATTCACCCACGGATGAAACGACTAGCTGCCGGGCTGCACCTGTGCATGTCTCAATTTGAAACCAACCTGCCCGGCCTCCAGGCGACGTTCAACTAATGTTGGGTTTCCCATTGGCGTTTCAAGTTCTGCCAAGGGGCTCAACCCGGTACTTTTCATCGTTAGCCAAACAACTTGTCAACAGAGTTATCCACAGCTTGTTCCTTACAGCCAGATGGAATAACCGATCAAGGATGATCCTATGCCACCCTCAGAAATATCCCCAGCAGAGTTGGAGGCCCGCTTGCGTTTGCACCGTTTGCCCGACGTTGGGCCACGGCGTTATTACAGCCTGTTCAGAGCCTTTGGTTCGGCCAGTTCGGCGCTCAGCGCACCTGCCAGCGCCTGGCGTGCCCTGGGGCTGCCCGAGGGGTGTGCCCAGGCGCGGCGCAGCCCTGAAGTCCGTGAGGGTGCCAGCGCTGCATGGCGCTGGCTTGAGCGCTCCAGACACCATGTGCTGCTGCATGATCAGGCCGATTACCCGGCGCTGTTAAGCGAATTGAGCGATGCCCCGCCGCTGTTATTCGTGGCGGGAGAGCCGTCAACTCTGGAAAAACCGCAGTTGGCGATGGTCGGTAGCCGACGCGCTTCGCGGCCAGGGCTGGACACCGCGACCGCCTTTTCCCGCAGCCTGGCTGGCGCCGGTTTTGTGATTACCAGCGGGCTGGCGCTGGGGATTGATGGCGCAGCGCATCAGGCTGCTCTGGACGTTGGCGGGCAGACAGTGGGGGTTTTGGGGACGGGCCTGGAAAAACTTTATCCACAGCGCCATCGGGCATTGGCAGACGCAATGATTTGCAACGGTAGCGCCGTGGTATCGGAGTTTCCTCTGGACGCCGGGCCCCAAGCCGCCAACTTCCCGCGGCGTAACCGCATTATCAGCGGTTTGTCCCTTGGCGTGCTGGTGGTCGAGGCCAGCGTGTCCAGCGGCTCGCTGATTACTGCCCGTCTCGCCGCAGAGCAGGGGCGCGAGGTGTACGCCATGCCCGGTTCCATCCACCACCCTGGGGCGCGTGGCTGCCATCAGTTGATCCGTGATGGCGCTACGCTTGTCGAGACCGTTGAGCACATTCTCGAAGGCCTGCGTGGCTGGCGCTCGATGCCGTTGCCCACAACAGAAATGTTTACTCCAAGCTGTCATCCATTAGTGCAATTGTTGCAGGCAGCGCCCTATACCAGCGAAGCATTGGCCAATATCAGCGGTTGGGATTTGCCCCGATTGCTGGCTACTCTGACCGAGCTTGAACTGGCGGGGCATGTTGTACTCGAGGGTGGGCGTTGGTTTGCTCGCGCCAGCTAAGTACACTGCGCGCAGCACATATCTGGAGACATTCAATGATCAGCACCTGGCGCGTCCAACAAGCTGCAAGAGCCATTCGCGCAGGCGCGGTGATTGCCTATCCGACCGAGGCGGTCTGGGGCCTGGGCTGCGACCCATGGGATGAAGACGCGGTCGAGCGGCTGCTGGCGATCAAATCGCGGCCTGTGGATAAAGGTCTGATTGTGGTGGCAGACAACATTCACCAGTTCGACTTCCTGTTTGAAGACTTCCCCCAGGAGTGGATCGACCGCATGGCCAGTACCTGGCCAGGGCCGAACACCTGGCTGGTGCCGCATCAGGGCTTGCTGCCCGAGTGGATCACCGGGGTACACGATACGGTGGCGCTGCGCGTGAGCGATCACCCGCTGGTGCGCGAACTGTGCGCGCTGGTGGGGCCGATTGTCTCGACCTCAGCCAACCCGGCAGGTTTGCCGGCAGCGCGTACTCGCTTGAAAGTGGAGCAGTATTTCCGTGGGCAAATCGACCATGTGTTGGGTGGCAACTTGGGTGGACGTAAAAACCCGAGCCTGATCCGCGACCTGGCGAGCGGCAAAATCGTACGCCCGGCGTAATGAGTTGCAGCCCAACCGATCTTGTAGCAGCTGCCGAAGGAACGAGGCTGCGTCCGGTTGCGAAGCAATCGTAAAACCTGAGTCCGAGATTTTTCTGAACGACCACAGTGTCTGGTTTTACGACGGCTGCGCCGCCGAACGCAGCCTCGTTCCTACGGCAGCTGCTACGAATTTGTTTTAAGGCAACAAAATCGTCGATCCCGTGGTTCGGCGCGCCGACAGTTCCGTCTGCGCCTTGGCCGCATCAGCCAACGCAAAACGCTGGCTGATATCAACCTTGATTGCACCGCTGCGGATCATCGCAAACAGCTCATCGGCCATCGCTTGCAGGTTTTCGGCGCTATTGGCGTAGGACGCCAACGTCGGTCGAGTGACATACAGCGAGCCCTTCTGCGACAAGATCCCCAGGTTGACTCCAGTTACCGCGCCTGAAGCATTACCAAAGCTGACCATCAGCCCACGTGGTGCTACGCAGTCCAGTGACGTTAGCCAGGTGTCCTTGCCTACACCGTCGTAAACCACCGGGCACTTCTTGCCGTCGGTCAATTCCAGTACACGCTTGGCAACATCCTCGTGGCTGTAGTCGATGGTTTCCCACGCGCCCAGAGCTTTGGCGTGGGCGGCTTTTTCGGCCGAACTGACCGTGCCGATCAATTTCACGCCCAAGGCTTTCGCCCATTGGCAGGCAATCGAACCTACCCCGCCTGCAGCTGCGTGGAACAGGATGGTTTCACCCCCTTTGAGTTCGTAGGTCTGACGCAGCAGGTACTGGGTTGTCAGGCCCTTGAGCATCACGGCGGCGGCTTGTTCAAAGGAAATATCCTCGGGCAGTTTCACCACATTGGCTGCAGGCAAAACGTGCAGTTCACTGTATGCCCCCAGCGGCCCGGTGCCGTAAGCGACGCGATCGCCGACGTTCACGTTGCGCACGTCACTGCCCACCGCATCAACGATCCCCGCCCCTTCATTGCCCAGCCCGGACGGCAGTTCTGCCAGCGGGTACAAGCCACCCCGGTAATAGGTATCGATGAAATTCAGACCGATGGCCTGATTGCGCACCCGAACTTGCTGCGGGCCCGGCTCGGCGGGTTGGTAATCGACATACTCAAGCACTTCAGGGCCGCCGTGGGCCCGAAACTGGATACGCTTTGCCATCTGCACTGTCCTCGCTCATTTCACGAAGCCACCATCCAACGCTGAAGCGTGATCTTCGTCAACTGCGGTGAGCCGGAGTGCGGTGTTATGCTAGCCCCCCTTTGCCGCCGGCCCCGCACGCCGCGTCGCTTTGCCCGATTTAAGGTGATGTCATGACTACTCGCACCGAGGCTGTAAAAGCCTACCTGCTCGACCTTCAAGACCGCATTTGCAACGCATTGCAAACGGAAGACGGCGGCACCCAGTTCGTTGAAGACGCCTGGGAGCGCCCGGCGGGTGGTGGCGGTCGTACCCGTGTAATCGAAAACGGCCACGTCATCGAGAAAGGCGGGGTCAACTTTTCCCATGTCTTTGGCAGCGGCCTGCCACCGTCGGCCAGTGCTCATCGCCCTGAACTTGCGGGCCGTGGCTTTGAAGCCCTCGGTGTGTCGCTGGTGATCCACCCGCACAACCCGCATGTGCCAACTTCCCACGCCAACGTACGTTTTTTCATCGCTGAGAAAGAAGGCGAAGAACCGGTCTGGTGGTTCGGTGGTGGCTTTGACCTCACCCCTTACTATGGCGTTGAAGAAGACTGCGTGCACTGGCACCGCGTGGCCGAGCAGGCCTGTGCGCCATTTGGTGCCGATGTGTACCCGCGCTACAAGGCGTGGTGTGACACCTACTTCCATATCAAGCATCGCAATGAGCCCCGTGGTATTGGCGGCCTGTTTTTTGATGACCTGAACGAGTGGGATTTCGACACCTGTTTCGCTTTTATTCGCGCCATTGGTGATGCCTATATCGACGCCTACCTGCCCATCGTTCAGCGCCGCAAAAACGACGAATACACTGCCCAGCAGCGTGAATTCCAGGAATTCCGCCGTGGACGCTATGTGGAATTCAACCTGGTCTATGACCGTGGCACCCTGTTTGGCCTGCAATCGGGCGGTCGCACCGAGTCGATCCTGATGTCCCTGCCACCGCAAGTGCGCTGGGCTTATGACTGGAAAGCGGAACCGGAAAGCCCGGAAGCGCGCCTGACGGATTACTTCCTGCAAGACCGCGACTGGTTGGCCAACGCCTGACACTGCCCGAGGAGCTTGCCTGATGGACCGTTACGTTGTTTTTGGTAACCCGATTGCCCACAGCAAATCCCCGGTGCTGCATCGCCTGTTTGCCGAGCAAACTGGCCAGGCCATGCAGTACGACACCTTGCTGGCACCACTGGATGATTTTGCTGGCTGCGCAACGGAGTTTTTCCTGCAGGGGCGTGGCGCCAATGTGACAGTGCCCTTCAAAGAAGACGCCTACCGCCTGGCGGATCAACTGACAGCTCGGGCCCAGCGAGCAGGAGCGGTCAACACCCTGAGCAAATTGGCCGATGGCGTTTTGCTGGGGGACAACACCGATGGTGCAGGGCTAGTGCGCGACCTGACGGTCAATGCCGGTTTCAGCCTCAAGGGTAAGCGCATCCTGATCCTGGGCGCGGGCGGTGCGGTGCGGGGTGCGCTGGAGCCGCTGCTGGCTGAAGGGCCGGCCTCGGTCACCATCGCCAACCGCACCGTTGAAAAAGCCGAGTTGCTGGCCGAGTTGTTCAGCGACCTGGGCCCGGTGGCTGCAAGCGGTTTTGACTGGCTGCACGAGCCGGTCGACCTGATCATCAATGCCACCTCGGCCAGCCTGAGCGGCGAACTGCCCCCCATTGCCAGCAGCCTGATCGAGCCGGGTAAAACCCTGTGCTACGACATGATGTATGGCAAGGAGCCGACGCCGTTTTGCGTGTGGGCCAGCGGGCATGGCGCGGGTCAGGTGATGGATGGTTTGGGCATGCTGGCCGAACAGGCCGCCGAGGCGTTTTATCTGTGGCGCGGGGTGCGTCCGGATACTGCACCGGCGCTGGCTGAATTGCGCCGGTTGCTGGCGCTTTAAAGCAGCCCTCTCCCTCCGGGAGAGGGCGGGGTGAGGGCAAGAGGTACTTATGCAGCGAATCAAGGGCTACCACGCCCATGTCTACTTCGACGCTTCGACCATCGATCAGGCGCGCGCCTTGTGCGAAGAGGCCAGGCGACTGTTTGGCGTCACCATGGGCCGCGTCCACGAGCGCCCGGTGGGCCCGCACCCGGACTGGAGCTGCCAACTGGCTTTCGGCCCTGAACTGATCGGAGTCGTCCTGCCGTGGCTGGCGCTCTACCGGCACGGTTTGGTGGTGTTTATGCATCCCGATACCGGCAATGACCTGCTGGACCACACCGACCATGCAATCTGGATGGGCGCGATTCGGCCGCTGGATTTGTCTGTTTTTTAAACGGGGGCGCGCAGTTCAGCGCCCGGTTTAACCCTCTCCTACATAAAATTATTAGTTACGGAAATATCCGACATTAAGTACGGCGGCTTCGCTGTGGTTATATTTTGATACCGGGTCTAACGTTTGAATATGCACGATATATAAGATTTTTAATATCGCATGTTCGGGGCTGACGGTGCGAGAAGATTAAGCCATGTTTGTTGTTATGCCGTTTTTAGCACTTATTTATCTCTATGTATGGTCGGCACTGGTTAAGTCGTCGCTGGTAGTTATTGCTTCCAGTTTTCACTGGTTCTGGATTATAGACGGCAAGCAACCTCATGAACGAACCTATGCCCTGGCGTGTGGAAAATTATCGGGAACAGTATTTGAAATTTCCAGAGCTTATATGTTTTTTTGGCCAGAATATGAAGGGAAAAGCTCTTGGGAAAAGGGGTTTATAAATAATAAAAAGGGGTGTGATGCAAATTTAGTTAGTTTGGGGTTCGAGTTGTTATGGCCTAGCATGGAGCCTGCTTACAGTATGGAGATCCGCCCTGGATTTATCAGTGTGTCTCTGTACCCAGGTCCAACTCGCGAGGTCAATGCAGCCTCTATGATCGATTTCATAATTAGGCAGCGTAAAGTTTCCGATGATCAGCGAGACAACTTTGATGAAGCGTTAGGGTTGTTTTATGAATTAAATGCAACCGACTCAGGCTATATAGGCCAAGGCAGAGTCTCGCTCTATTGGACTGATGCCAAGGCTGCGGAGCAGGTCATTATAGAGTGCAAGTTC